>JANPEU010000453.1:0-2233 GCA_031423175.1 Bacteroidota bacterium | reverse complement strand
AATGTTTCGCAAATTACACTCCGCCGGTGAAAGGCAAAGCAAAAATATTTCATTCAAACAGAACGGTTGTTCATCCGGATTATCAGGGTCTTGGTTTGGGTATTAAATTAATAAATGAAAGCAGCCGGGTATTTGCAGCAGAAAATCCCCGATTCAGAATCATGGCTAAGTTTTCTGCATTGCCAGTTTTTAAGGCAATGATTAAGCAAACGGAATGGCGGTATTTAGAAACTAAAAGATTGATGGGAAAAATGAAAAGAGGCGGTAATATGGATAGAACTGGCGGTTTTAGGGATGGGGGCGTAAAAACCTATCATTTTGAATGGAAAGGCTAACTTATTGAACCTCAATAAGCCTAAAACGTTGAAAATCAACAGTTCTTTGAAATAAGGGATTTTTATAAAAAAGATGAAAAGAACCATTGCCGTATCGGTGCGGCTCCGTAAGTTTGACTTATCAATAACGAAAGAGCAGATCCGCAACTGCGAACTAAACAAATAAAAAGGCGATCAGAAAATGAAACAAATCACAGAAACTTTTGCAAGAAAATTTAAAAGAGCCTATTCATATAAGATGGGCGGCCAGCAGACAATCGTTTTCCCTAACGGCCAGGAATTTACATTTGATGATCGGGAATATTACAGCGGACGGGGAAGTAAATATAATAGCAGCGTAAAGCATCATAATTTGGGCAGGATTGAAATTACAACCAAAGAGTTGCGGGAGGCGAAAAAAGAAGTAAGGGAAAACGCAAATCGAATCAAAGAAATGGAAGCCGAACGCCAATCACAGACTAAGCGCATTGAAGAAGCAAAAGCCGCCGGAATTTACAGCATCTCGAAAAAAGAATATGGAACATTTGTTGAATTATCGGAAGTCGAATCGTGCGGTAAATTTTTTGAAGCCGAAAGATTGGCCAGGACATTGGATATATCTGTGGCAGATGCTGAATTATTGAATAGCGAAGGAAAAACTTATGTTTTTGCCCGAACCGCAACCGGAAAATTATTGCAATTATATCATTCAAGCTTATCCTGCAACAATCTTTCAATTTCAATTGAAGAGGTGACCGAAGAAAGGCTGAAAGAGTTCAATCATGACGAATGGGCATCTGCTCCTTATGCAACGTTAGTCGGACAAACCAGCAAAAAAAACCATTTCGTTTGTTAAATTAATTAGTACAAATAAAGACCTGATCCGCAACAGGGCCCGTTAGCAATCAAAAGGCGAAAGTAAAATGTCAAACAAAGGAGTATTTTTCAACAAACCACTACAGCAGGACAACGTTTTTGTAAATTCTGAAATTCAGAGCCTGTCCAAATTAACAGGCATCCCGGTACGTCAGCGGTTCGCAAATGCTGTAATCTCAGAAGGTCAGATTGTGAACCTGGTATCTGCCAGCTACGGGCATCTTCCCAACGAAGTATTTTTTACCGCCGTGGAAGAATCATTAATTAATGCAGATGTTAATTATGATGTCCGCAGCATCAACCGGGAGAACCGCAGCTTCGCCGTTGATTACATATTGAATGATGAAAGCTATCATATCAATATTAAGAACGGTATGGACAAGCTCAAGCCAATGCTTAGATTTACGAACAGCTACGATGGCACCTGCAAGACATCCGGCCACTTTGGTTTTTTCAGGGAAGTATGCAGCAACGGTCTGCATGTAGCTAATACAAATGTCGGTTTCGGTGTGTATCACAAAAAAAGCATTAGTTCAGTAGTATTACCTGAGATTGGCGGCCTGGTAAAAAAATTCATAGATAATGAATTTTACAGCCTTCACAAAAAGTTTGAAGTGCTGGCAGAAAAGCAGATTACCGACCTTAACGAATTTGTAAAGCTGACCTGCGATGAAATGAAAATTTTTACCTACAGTGCCAGCGAAAAGAACCCGACCGAACCATCAGCGAATGCAAGGTTGGTGATAGATGCAATCAGAAAGGAATCCAGTATGCTGAAAGTAGAACCCAATATGTGGCTTGGCTACAATGCTTTTAATGAAGTGTTGCACGGTAAACTGAAAAAGACGTTTGAAAAACAAAAGACACTGGATGCTCAATTATTCAATACTGTTTTGGAATTGGCTAATTAAATAACCCCAGGCCGGGTGAAATATCCCGGCCTATTTAAACCCCGGAACCGCAACCGGTATAAATAGCGAAATGACAATGGCAAAAATAAAAGCTGATAACGTACTAAGAGTGGTTGATGTTCATCACAGTAA
>JANPEU010000452.1:0-8836 GCA_031423175.1 Bacteroidota bacterium | reverse complement strand
GAAGCTAACATAAAAATGTACACCCATGTGTGGGATGAAATCATCAACAAAGGAAAACTGGAAATGTTTAATGATTCCAATTTTACAAAAGATGTGGTAATGCATGCCAGCCCAACTGATGTAATAGGAATTGACAGTGCCCGTGCTTATTATGCCAATTATCTCACTGGTTTTTCCAATATTACTTTTACAATTAAAGATGTATTTGGCCAGGGTGAAAAATTAGTGAAGCATTGGAATTTTTCCGGCACGCATACCGGAGTTTTCTTCGGCATACCAGCTACAGGAAAAAAAGTTAATATTGACGGTGTCACACTTGTGCGGATGTCTAATGGAAAAATTGCTGAGGAAAGAGATTTTTTTGATAACCTTGATTTCATGACGCAATTAGGCCTGATGCCGCCTGCCGGTAATTAATTTTTAAAATAAAAAAATTCATCAACTTATTATGAAAGCAAAATCAATCAAAGGAAAAACAGCAGCAGAAATAAAAACTGCACTGGCATCAAGTATGGCCGACGGCTTTACTCCAACAGTTGCTATCGTATTGCTTGAAGCGGATATAGCACAAGATGAAGTTTGTTCTGTTTTATCAGAAAAAGAAATTCAGGTTTTTGGCTGTTCTACCGGCAGCAATTTTACCGATGGTGAAATAGAATCGGGTTCTGTCATCATCATGTTGCTTGAAATAAAACAGGAATATTTCCAAATTAAATTAGCAACTTCAGAAAACAGAAGTTCAAAAGATACAGCTGAGGAAATCGGGAAAGCAGGATTGTCTGCATTCAACAAACCGTCATTTCTTATTGTATCCGGCGGAATAGGAGCAGATGGGGAGGAAGTAGTTGATGGTATTGAAAATGTTTGTGGTAAAGGCGTTACCATATTCGGAGGATTGGCAGCAGACAGTTTGAAAATGAAACGAACTTTTGTATTTACAAAAGACAGGTTAACAGACAATGGAATAATAGCCCTGATTTTTAATGAAGAAAAAATTAATTTAACCGGCATGGCAATCGGAGGATGGAGACCTGTTGGCATTGAACACACCATTACCCATAGTTCCGGTAATATTCTTTACTCAATCAATAATGAACCGGTACTGCAATTCATTTCCCGGTACACAGGAGTTAAAGAATTTTTTGGAGAGAATATTTCAAATATGATTTTAAGTTCCAATTTCCAGATACAGTTGCTGAGAGAAAACAAACATGCCGTAATCCGGACTCCCATGTATGCAAACCCCGCTGATCAGTCTATTGTATTTGCCGGCAGTTTGCCACAGGGTTCTAAAATAAGATTGTGCATGTTGCCGGGATTTGAAGTGATAGAAACAGCACTAAAAGAATTTGCTGAATATAAAAATGAACAACATGAGGCAGATGCCCTGATCATGTTCTCCTGTGCCGGAAGGCAGGTATCATTAGGCCCATATGTGAGTGATGAAATAAATGGTATAAAAGAAATCTGGAATGCCCCGATGGCCGGCTTCTTTTGTTTTGGAGAAATAGGAAGAGTGGAAAAAGACACACATGAATTTCATAATATGACATGCTCACTTGCTATACTTAAAGAAAAATAAAAATTCAGTATGAACCTTCATCTGCAATCAATAACAGACCTGGTTAAGAGCTCGGTTAATTTAAACGAAACAGAAAAAGAAATTCTTTTAAAAGCAGTAAAAGAATCCGCCAAAACCCAAACTATGAACGAGTTTAAACTTGAGCGGTTTGAAAAAGACAGGCACACTTTATCTGTCATGCTGGAAGAAAGTATTGAAGATCTTCAGAAAAAATCGGCTGTAATTGAAGAATCAAATAAGGCACTCACACAAACATTAAATGATCTTAAAGCTGCACAAGCGCAATTGATACAATCAGAAAAAATGGCTTCGCTTGGTGAGCTCACCGCCGGCATTGCGCATGAAATTCAAAACCCTTTAAACTTTGTCAATAATTTTTCTGATGTAAGTACTGAGTTGGTAGATGAAATGAATGAAGAAATTGATAAAGGAAATTTAGAAGATGCAAAACAAATAGCGCAGGACTTAAGACAAAACTTAGAAAAAATAAATCATCATGGTAAACGTGCCGGTGATATAGTAAAAGGAATGCTGCAGCACTCCCGAACCAGCAGCGGGCAAAAAGAACTGACAGATATTAATACACTCGCAGATGAATATTTAAGATTAGCCTATCACGGTTTGCGGGCAAAAGACAAAACTTTTAATGCTGCCATGAAAACAGATTATGATGAAAGCATTGGATTAATAAAAATCATTCCACAGGATATTGGAAGAGTAATACTGAATTTAATTACAAATGCATTTTATGCAGCCCCCCTGCCCCCCGAAGGGGGGTTCAAAGACCCTAACTACAAACATGAACCTATTATTTGTGTAAGCACAAAAAAAATGGGAGATAAAGTTTTTATAAGTGTAAAAGACAATGGCCCGGGTATTCCTAAAAAAATATTAGACAAAATATTTCAACCATTCTTTACCACCAAACCAACAGGTCAGGGAACAGGTTTGGGTTTGTCACTGAGTTATGATATTGTAAAAGCACATGGTGGAGAGTTAAAGGTGGAAACGAAGAAGGGAGAGGGTGCAGAGTTCGTCATTCAATTACCAATTTAAGAAATAAATTTAATCAGATTTTTTCTAAACCAACAACGATATGAAATTAGTTCTCCGCCAATACATTTTAGTTTCTCTATTATTCTTTGTATTTGACAGCAACGCACAAACACAACAGGTAAAGTTCAATCCTGTTACAGGCACCAATGGAGTTTCTCTCGGAAAAATAAATAATATAGTGCGGGATAAATATGGCTTTATGTGGTTTTCAGATCAATCAAACCGCTGTATCATCCGCTTTGATGGCAGCCACATGACGAGGTACCAGAATGATCCTAAAAACCCTAACTCACCTGGTGGTTATTATCCTGAATGTTTGTTTGCAGATGCTGATGGAAATATCTGGATTGGCTTTTATGGAATGGGACTTGATAAATTTGATCCGGTAACAAATACATTCACTCACTATCGCCATAATAAAAATGATCCGGAAAGTTTAAGCGATGATTTTGTTACTGCCATACTTGTTGATCATCTTGGAAATATTTGGGTGGGTAATTATGGCGGGCTTGATCTGCTGAATGAAAAAACCGGAAAGTTCAAACACTTTAGTAATAAAGCAAATGATCCATCAAGTCTTAGTTGTAATAAAGTAAGAGCATTATACGAAGACAAGGCAGGTGATCTTTGGATAGGAACAGGATTTCCATTTGATGACATTAAAGAAGGAGGCCTAAACCGTTTCATTCGCAGCACAGGGACATTTACCCGTTACATGAACGATCCAAAAAATACTCAAAGTCTTATTGATGATAAAGTAAGAGCCATTTTTGAAGACAGCTTTGGAAATTTCTGGATAGGTACCCAGGGTGATGGTTTGCATACAATGGATAGAAAAACAGGATTGTTTACCCGGCATACATATAACCCTGCTAAACCAGATCAACTAAGCCGCACTGCTACTAAAGGGCAGTATGATCATATTACTTTCATTACTGAAGACGCAGATAAAAAAATCTGGATCGGCACTTTGCTTAATGGAATATCCCACTACGACCCTGTGACAAAAAAAATTACCCGCTATGTCAATTATGATGATAAAAAAGGTTCGCTGACTGATAATACCAGTTGGTGGGCAAATGCAACACCGGATGGTTTTATCTGGGTGAGTACAGAAAACGCAAATTTATTCAAAGTTGATATTTACAATACTACCATCCCGCATTTTGGAAATAGTAGTGATGATGGTGTTGTTGCTTTCAATGAAGAATCTTCTTCAATATTCTGGTATGGTACTTTCAGTGGGCTGGTTCGTAAAAATTTTAAAAATGGAACAACCCGCAGATTTGTAAATGTGCCGGGTAATCCGAATAGTTTAACTAATAATGTGGTTACTGATATTTTAAAAGACAGGCAGGGAAATTTTTGGCTTGGCACGGGTAGTGGGTTGAATTATTTCAATTTAAAAACAGAAAAATTTACAAGGTATTATCATGATACAATTAATAAAGCAAATTTGACTAACAGAATTCATAGTCTTTGCCAGGACAGTGACTCAAGTATATGGATAGGTGGTTTGGGAGGAGGTCTGGATATGCTAAACCTTAAATCAGGAAAGTTCACTAATTATAAAACCGACCCTGCTGATATTAGTTCACTAAGTAATGATGTAATAAATTTTATACTCGAAGACGAATCAACCGATCTCTGGATTGGTACTGGTAACAACGGCGGATTAAACAGAATGAACAGTCATACCCGAAAGTTTAAACGGTATCTTCCGGGCTTGAGTATATCTTCCATTTATAAGGATGCAGTTGGCATAATCTGGATTGGTACACCAAGCGGACTCTTTCGTTACGATAGAAAATCGGATAGTTTTAATTCAATTGGTGAAGAAAATTCCGGGAATAATATTGTTGAAGTATCAGCAATTACAGGCGACAAAGATGATAACCTATGGATAAGTGCGGATGCCGGTATTTATATGTTGAACAAAAAAAGAGATCATGTAATCCACTACGGAAGGGAGAATGGAATACCCGAAGCAAATAATTTTTTTTATTTTGGGGCAGCTTACCGCAGACAGGATGGAGAATTGAATTTTGGTTATAACGATGGTTACATTGCTTTTTATCCGGATAAACTTAAATCCATTCCGGGTGCCAATCAATTATACTTTACAAAATTCTGGTTGGATAATAAAGAAATAATACCCGGCAAGTCAGGTACTTTAAAAGAATCGCTTTTTAATACAAAAGAAATCAGGCTCAGTCATAATCAAAATGTATTTTCCTTTAGCGCCACTTTTATAGATTTTAGAAATGTCAGCGATAATAAAATTTATTATAAACTGGAAAATTTTGATAAGGACTGGCGTACTTCAAACGCAGAAGAAAGGATACATTATTTTAAAGTACCATCAGGCAAATATATTTTCCGGATAAAAACCGCTAACACCAGTAATGGTGAATGGCTTGAAAAAAGTATTGTAATAATTGTTTCTCCGCCATGGTGGAGCACCTGGTGGGCTTACTGTATTTATGGATTATTATTTATTGTACTTGCATTTTCAATTCATCGCTATCAAAAAGAAAGATTAATAAAGGCAGAACGGGCAAGAACAAGAGACAAAGAATTTGCCCAGGCAAAAGAAATTGAAAAAGCTTATCACGAACTGAAAACAACACAGCAACAACTTATACAATCCGAAAAAATGGCCAGCCTTGGAGAACTCACCGCAGGCATTGCACATGAAATACAAAACCCGTTAAATTTCGTTAATAATTTTTCTGAAGTAAATAAAGAACTGATTGATGAGATGGAGCAGGAAATGGATAAAGGAAATTTGAATGATGCAAAAGCAATTTCAAAAAATATAAGAGAGAATGAGGAAAAGATAATTCACCACGGTAAAAGAGCCGATGCAATAGTAAAAGGAATGCTGCAGCACAGCCGAAGCAGCAACGGCATAAAAGAACCAACAGACATCAACGCATTGTGTGATGAATATCTCCGGTTAAGTTATCATGGATTAAGAGCAAAGGATAAATCTTTCAACGCAACGATGAAAACAGATTTTGATGAATCAATCGGTAGTATCAATATCATTCCGCAGGATATTGGAAGAGTTGTACTCAATTTAATCAACAATGCTTTTTATGTCGTGGATGAAAAGAAAAAACAAAACCCCGATGGGTATGAACCGACAGTAATCGTAAAGACTGTTAAGAACCCTCCGCCTCTTGGCGGAGGCAGGGGGGCTGAAGTTTTGATTTCTGTAAAGGACAACGGCAATGGCATCCCGCAAAAAGTATTAGACAAAATATTTCAGCCATTCTTTACTACAAAACCAACAGGACAGGGAACAGGTTTGGGATTATCATTAAGTTATGATATTGTAAAAGCACATGGTGGAGAATTGAAAGTTGAAACTAAAGAGGGAGAAGGAAGCGAGTTTATAATTTCATTACCTGTAGTCTGAATCACTGATTAAAATGATTAAACGATTACACTGATGAACAACATAATGAAATCTGTGAAATCCATAAATCCTTTTAAATCCGTGATTCAGACGAATTATGATATTGTAAAAGCACATGACGGAGAGTTGAAAGTGGAAACGAAAGAAGGAGAAGGAAGTGAATTTAATATTCAATTACGCTTTAAATCCATTGGATAATGAAAAAACTGATAGGGTTGTTCCTTATTTTGTCTTTATCACAGCCGTGCTTTGCACAGAGCTATCAGCAAGCCATCATCGACAGCTTGAAGCAGGAGCTTTCCATAAGCAAGATCGATACCAGTAATGTTCTGTCGATGGTGGAATTGGTTAACCAATATAAGTACGCTAACGCTGACTCTGCCTTATTCTACGCCCAGAAAGCTTTGATGCTATCGCGGAAAATAAAATTTCACGAAGGGGAATTTAGATCCCTATTGATGATGGGGTTTGCACTTTCCCTGGCTAGCAATCACTCCAGGGCCCTGGAACTGGAGTTGAAGGCCTTACGGATTTCGGAGAAATACAATTTTACGATAGGCCGGGGGGAAGTGCTTAACAGGCTTGGGGTAATATACAGGGAAACAAAAGATTTCCCCCGGGCATTGTTTTATCATAAAAAGTCAAAGCAGCTCTTCGACTCATTGCATAATTATTACAAGGCGGTAACGGCAGAAGTACATCTTGGAAGGACATATTATTTAATGAATCAACCAGACTCTGCCTTGTATTATTGCCTGATGGCAGATAATAATATCAAGCGATATGGCTCGGAATTTATGAGTTGTACCAATTTTATAACACTTGCCAGGCTCCAATTAAAAAAAGGAAATGTACAGCTTGCGCTCAATTATTTTCGACAAAGCCTGTTGGCTGGCTATTCAAGCGGTCAATATATTTTTACATATAAATCAAACCTTGAAATTGCGGAGATATATCAACAGGCAGGACAAATTGATTCTTGTATCTTTTATGCACAAAAGGCTCTTGCCGACGCACAAAAAAGCAGCATTGGCAATTCGATTGCAGCAGTCAGTCTTTTTTTGTCTACAATGTATGAAAAAAGCAACTTGTCACTTGCCCTTGAATACCAGAAAATGGCCCTGGCGGCAATACAAAAAATGAACAGCTTTGGAAATCTGAATACCATGCAAAACCTTGCAGCATTTGATGAAGAGGAGCGTCAATACGAATTAGCCACTACACAGGCTGCCTATCAAAATAGCGTAAGGCAATATGCATTGATGGCTGGTTTAGGTGTGTTCCTTTTGATTGCGTTTTTTCTCTACCGTAATAACACGCAGAAACAAAAGGCCAATGCATTGTTGCGTCATCAAAAAGAGGAGATCAATACGCAAAAAATTATAGCTGAAAAAACGCTTTCCGAACTTACATCCACTCAGTCGCAACTCATCCAATCTGAAAAAATGGCTTCGTTGGGTGAACTTACTGCAGGCATAGCTCATGAAATTCAGAACCCGTTGAACTTCGTAAATAATTTTAGCGAAGTGAGCAGTGAGTTGATAAAAGAAATGGTTGAGGAAGTTGATAAGGGAAATACAGAAGAAGTAAAAGCTATTGCAGGTGATGTGGTGCAGAACCTCGAAAAAATAAACCACCATGGTAAACGGGCAGCTGATATAGTAAAAGGAATGCTGCAACACAGTCGAAGTAGCAGTGGTGTAAAAGAACCAACGGACATTAATGCTTTGTGTGATGAATATCTAAGATTGTCTTATCATGGATTAAGAGCAAAAGACAAATCGTTCAATGCATCGATGAAAACAGATTTTGATGAAAGTATTGGAAACATCAATATTATTCCGCAGGATATTGGAAGAGTTGTACTCAATTTAATCAACAATGCTTTTTATGTGGTGGATGAAAAGAAATCCTCCTACGCTAAAGCTTCGGTGGATAATAACTACGAACCAACTGTTTCAGTAAGTACAAAAAAAGTTGGTGATAAGGTTTTGGTTATTGTAAAAGATAATGGCAACGGCATTCCACAAAAAGTATTAGATAAAATATTTCAACCCTTCTTCACTACCAAACCAACAGGACAGGGAACCGGTTTAGGTTTATCATTGAGTTATGATATTGTAAAAGCACATGGTGGAGAGTTGAAGGTGGAAACGAAAGAAGGAGAAGGAAGCGAGTTTATAATTTCATTGCCTGTAGTCTGAATCACTGATTAAAATGATTAAAAGATTACACAGATGAATAACATGAATAAATCAGTGAAATCCATTCATCCGTGGCAATCCGTGGCAATCCGTGATTCAGACGATTTATAATATTGTAAAAGTACATGGCGGAGAAATAAAAGTAGAAACAAAAGTTGACGAAGGAAACCCCGACAGATTCGGGAAGAGAGAAGGTTCATCATTTTTTATACTACTACCTATCTAAACAAAAAAAATCAGTACTGAAGAAAATACAAACTATTTGTGTTCAGGAAAAATAAGAATGTTATAAATATACACGGGTAGGTTTTCATCAACAAGTTCCATCGCCTTTAAAATACTTGTATTAAATATTTTTTCATTGTTGCAATTATTACAACTAAGGGTAATCGCCGTTTTTTTAAAATCAATTTTTCCATTACCACCGGGTTTTGCCATTAAAGCCAGCTCTGAATGATTACCATATATTTCAAAATCTTCTGTATTGATTTTTAATAATTCCTTTAACCCCATACCCGGATAAACTCCGTTTGTTAAATTCCATTCATTGATGCCAATAAATCCATCAAA
>JANPEU010000451.1:0-3276 GCA_031423175.1 Bacteroidota bacterium | reverse complement strand
TCAAGAATTGCATTATGATAAAGCTTGTTTAGAAGCTGGATACAGGCATTCTGCATCCTCTTTAACCAAAGAAGAAATAGCAAATCGTACGTTAAAAGATAAATTGGAATTATTGAAGAAAAATAGTTTACGCAATCCTGTTGTAGAAAAAATATTGAACCAGGTAGTTAATGTTGTAAATACCATAATAGAAACCAACAGCGAAAAAGATACCGATGGAAAAATTATCAGGTATTTCAAGTTTGACGAAATAAGAATAGAGTTGGCTCGTGAATTAAAAAAGAATGCTAAGGAACGTGCAGAAATGACAACAAATATTAATGCAGCTAAACTTGTACACGACAAAATATTCAAACTTTTACAAAGTGAGTTTGGTATTAAAAATCCTTCCCGTAATGATATTATAAGGTATAAACTCTACGAAGAATTAAAGAATAACGGTTATAAAGATTTATATACCAATATCTATATTCCAAGAGAAATATTATTTAGCAAACAAATTGATATTGAACACATCATTCCTCAATCCAAAGTATTTGATGATAGCTTTTCTAATAAAACTGTTGTGTTTAGAAAAGACAATATTGACAAAGGAAACAAAACTGCTTTCGATTATATAGAAGATAAATTTGGCAACGAAAAACTGGAAGAATACAAATTGAGGATTGAATTACTTTTTGAGCAGGGCAAAAAAAATAAAGAAGATGGGATATCAAAAGCAAAATATCAAAAACTGCTAAAAAAAGAATCCGACATTGGAGATGGGTTCATAGAAAGAGATTTGCGTGATAGCCAATACATTGCTAAGAAAGCAAAAAATATGCTTTATGAAATATGCCGAGTTGTAACTCCAACTACCGGTAGTGTTACTGATAAACTTCGGGAAGACTGGGATCTGATCAACATTATGCAAGAACTCAATTTAGACAAATTTAAAAAGCTAGGCTTAACAGAGATGGTAGAGAAAAAAGATGGCAGTTTTAAAGAACGCATTGTAGATTGGAGTAAGAGAAATGACCACCGCCATCATGCAATGGACGCTTTAACAGTAGCTTTTACCAAACAAAGTCATATTCAATTTCTTAATTTTTTAAATGCACGTAAAAACGAGGATCATAAGGAGCATGGCAATATCATTGGCATTGAAACGAAAGAAACCTATACCGTAAAAGACGATAAAGGAAACAGTAAGCGAAAATTTAATTTGCCCATTCCGAATTTTAGAGAACAGGCAAAATTGCATTTGGAAAATGTATTGGTATCTCACAAAGCAAAAAACAAAGTAGTTACAAAAAACAAAAATAAAATTGCAGGAAAAGATATAGCACAAGTAACACTTACGCCAAGAGGGCAATTACATAAGGAAACTATTTACGGAAAGTATAAATATTATGTAAATAAGGAAGAAACTGTAGGAGGAAAAATGGATGAAGCTACAATACAGAAAGTGAGTAACCCTCTTTTTAAAAAATTATTGTTGCAGCGACTGAGAGAAAATGCGAATGACTCTAAAAAAGCATTTACAGGAAAAAATGCTTTGGCAAAAAATCTAATATTCTTAGATAATACAAACATTGAAACGCTACCGGAAAAAGTGAATTTAACTTGGTTAGAAGAAGATTATTCTATCAGAAAAGATGTAACTCCTGAAAATTTCAAGGACGAAAAAAGTATAGAAAAAATAATAGATGGGAGAGTAAAAGAGATACTATCCGCAAGATTAAAAGAGCATAAAAATGATGCTAAAAAAGCCTTTTCAGATTTAGATAAAAATCCTATTTGGCTAAACAAAGCAAAATGTATTTCTATCAAGCGAGTAACCATCAGTGGTGTAAAAAATGCAGAAGCTTTACATTACAAAAAAGACCATTTAGGAAATGAAATTTTGGATGATAATGGCAAAAGAATACCAAGTTCATTTGTTAGCACAGGCAATAATCATCATGTAGCAATTTATAGAGATGAAGAAGGTAAACTTCAAGATAATATTGTTTCACTATTCGATGCAGTCAGACTATCAAATGCCAAAGAACCTGTTGTTGATAAAACCTATAACCAGGGATTGGGATGGGAATTTTTATTTACCATGAAGCAAAATGAATATTTCATTTTTCCAAACGATGTGACAGGTTTTAATCCAAAAGAAATTGATTTACTAGATCCTAAGAATAAAAAAATCATAAGCTCAAACCTTTTTAGGGTACAAAAATTATCAAGAGTTGCTTATGGGAATGCTATAGTAAGAGAATATGTATTCAGGCATCATTTGGAAACATCGGTAGATGAAAAAAAAGAACTAAAGGATATTGCATTTAAGAATATCAAGAGTTTGGGATATTTCGAAAATATGATCAAAGTTCGTATTAATCACATTGGGGATATAGTAAAAGTGGGAGAATATTAAATCATAAAATTATGATCAAACGCACCCTCTACTTCGGTAATCCTACTTATCTTAAAACAAAAGATGAGCAGTTAATTATTGTATTGCCAACAGAGATGGTAAACGGCCAACCACTGCCCGAAGAAACTAAAACGGTGCCTATTGAAGATATTGGTGTGCTGATAATAGATCACCAGCAAATAACCATCAGCCAGGCATTAATAGTAAAACTATTAGAAAATAATGTGGCGTTTATTACCTGCGATAACCGCCACCACCCCACCGGCCTGTTATTAAATTTAGATGGGCATAGTTTACAGAGTGCGAAATTTCAGGCACAAATAGAAGCTACTGTGCCACTTAAAAAACAACTGTGGCAGCAAACGGTCAGCTGCAAAATAAATAACCAGGCTGCATTATTAGAAAGCATAAGGGTACCTGTAAAAAATATGCGTAACTGGGCAAACGAAGTAAAAAGTGGCGACAGCGAAAACCACGAAGCAGTTGCAGCGGCATATTACTGGAAAAATATTTTTCCGGATTTTTTAAAATTTAGAAGGGAACGGGAAGCCCCGCCGCCCAATAACTTATAAAACTATGGTTACTCCATATTAAGGGCCGTGGTTGCTCGGTGCATTGTGGCAAGTGGCATGTTGCCCACGCTGGGTATTTTTCATAAAAACCAGTACAATGCGTATTGCCTTGCTGATGATATTATGGAACCGTACCGGCCTTTTGTAGATAAAGTAGTAGTGAATATTGTAAACTTAAATGGAAAATTTTTAGAGCTTACTCCAAGCATGAAAAAGGATCTTTTGAATATACCTGCATTGGATGTAATAATTAATAATGAAAAAAGCCCGTTGATGGTGGCGGTGCAAAAAACTACTGCC
>JANPEU010000450.1:0-2798 GCA_031423175.1 Bacteroidota bacterium | reverse complement strand
AATCCTCCCGGTTATTATCCATTGCATATTTAATAATATACTTAATAAATTCTTCGGCGAGGTTCATATTATCTTCCAAATCACAAAAAGCCATTTCAGGTTCTATCA
Source organism: Bacteroidota bacterium (assembly GCA_031423175.1). Taxonomy (GTDB): domain Bacteria; phylum Bacteroidota; class Bacteroidia; order Chitinophagales; family Chitinophagaceae; genus VBAR01. The sequence goes on along the minus strand of JANPEU010000450.1, from coordinate 2,690 downwards.
TCCAAAACTCAGCCAGGTGACGAGCCGTATTACTATTCTCAGCTCTGAAGGTTGGACCGAAAGTATAAATTTCTCCAAAGGCTGTTGCGCCTAACTCACCTTCTAATTGTCCGCTTACCGTTAAGTTGGTTGCTCTTCCAAAAAAATCTTCTTTAAAATTTACTGAGCCATCTTCATTTCTTGGGGTTTTGTCAAATGGCAGTGTGGATACCTTAAACATTTCACCGGCACCTTCTGCATCACTTGCAGTAATTATGGGAGTGTGCATGTAAACAAACCCTTTTTCATTATAAAATTTATGAACAGCAAAAGCAAGTGTATGACGAATACGAAAAACAGAACCAAACGTGTTGGTACGAAAACGTAAATGAGCAATCTCTCTTAAAAACTCAAGCGAATGTTTTTTGGGTTGTAATGGATATTTTTCTGCATCGCTGTCGCCGAGTATTTCGATAGCAGTTGCTTTCAAATCCATTTTTTGTCCCTTCCCTAATGAAGCAACAGCATTGCCTGTAACTTTTAGTGATGCTGATGTTGTAATTCTTTTTAAAAGTTCATCATCAAATTTTCCAAGCTCTACTACTACTTGTAAATTACCGTTTGTGCTGCCATCATTCAACGCTATAAATTGATTGTTGCGAAAGGTGCGAACCCATCCCATAACAACTACTTCCTGGCTATCCGGTTCCTGCGAAAGCAGGTCTTTAATCTTAATTCTTTTGTTGAACATGCTACTTTTTTTTGCGAGGGGCAAAGGTAAAACATGATAGGCAGTATTTATAAGGGTTTCAGGTTTTCATTTCATATTGAATGTTTTTTCCGAGCTATTTGTATGAGAGGTGTTGGAAAGAATAGGTTTTGCTAATCTATAATTTATGCCAAGGAAAAGATAATATCCCAATTGTATAAAGTCAAAAAGCATTACCGGTCCAAGAAGGGAGTGAATCTTAAACCGGGAAATTCGAAGGCAAAGAATGCAGAATTAAGGCTATTCTGTAAATCTCAAAAAATCATATTCTGTTCTAAATTTTTGTTTTTGCCAAATTCGCCGTATAATTGCATCGGATTCCGGCTTTACAGGTTCCGCCTTTCTCTCAACATAATCCTATTTTAGCCAGTTCCATTCAGCAAAAAATTTCAAACTCAATTTTCAGATTCTTAGATTGGTGAAAAAGTTTCCGTGTAAAATTTCAAGTTATTTGTATGTATGATATTCTGCAACTGAACGACATGCTCGTTCCCGAATTGCTCGACATTGCCGAGGAATTAAAAATTTCAAGTCCCAAAAAACTTTCCAAACAGGAATTGGTTTTTAAAATTCTGGACAGTCAGGCTATTGCCAATTCTAAAAATAGTGCACAGCCGGATGATGGAAAACGAAAACGTATAATTAAAACAAGTACTGGCAACATCACCGAAGAAGCGATAGTTGAAGACAGTGCCGCGCCGGCTTTAACAGGCGAAATGAAAAAACCCTCCAATAAAAAATCCTTTATGCCAATAAAAAAAGATGATAAAGTGCCAGTAAAACGACCCCGCAAAAAATTAGATGAAAAAGAAACTGATGCGCCTGTAACTCCGGAAGTAGCTTCTGGAAATAAGCAAGATGAAATAAGTGAAGCTCCGGAAAATGAAGTGGCCCAAAATATTTCTCAGGAAAATGAACAAGCTCCCAATGTAAATATTCCACAAGGTCCTCCTAAATTTTACCCGCCACGCCGCGAGCAAAATTTTAATATTGAATTTGATGGTGTGATATTAAGTGAAGGCGTATTGGAAATGATGCCGGACGGTTATGGTTTTCTTCGCTCTTCCGATTATCATTATCTATCATCCCCCGATGATGTGTATGTATCCCCATCTCAAATAAAATTATTTGGTTTAAAAACCGGTGACACTGTTCATGGTGCTGTTCGTCCGCCAAAAGAAGGTGAAAAATATTTTGCTTTATTAAAAGTAGATACGATCAATGGCAAAAGTCCTGAAGATGTAAGAGATCGTGTGCCGTTTGATTATTTAACTCCATTGTTTCCTTTTGAAAAATTGAATTTGTTTACAACTCCATCCGATTATTCTACACGAATCATGGATTTGTTTACTCCGATTGGTAAAGGGCAACGCGGACTGATAGTAGCACAACCAAAGACAGGTAAGACAATGCTTTTAAAAGCAGTGGCAAATGCAATTGCTGAAAATCATCCTGAATGTTATTTGATGGTAGTGCTGGTAGATGAAAGACCTGAAGAGGTTACGGATATGCAAAGAAGTGTGAAAGCAGAAGTAATAGCTTCTACATTTGACGAGCCTGCCGAGAAACACGTAAAAGTTTCTACTATTGCTTTGCAAAAAGCAAAACGATTAGTTGAGTGCGGACATGATGTGGTGATACTTCTTGACTCCATAACAAGACTTGCCCGTGCACATAATACGGTGGCCCCGTCCAGCGGTAAAGTATTAAGTGGTGGTGTGGAAGCAAATGCGATGCAAAAACCAAAACAGTTTTTTGGGGCTGCACGTAAAATAGAATTTGGCGGTTCGCTTACCATTATTGCAACTGCATTGGTTGATACCGGAAGTAAAATGGATGAAGTAATCTTTGAAGAATTTAAAGGAACCGGTAATATGGAGCTACAACTTGAAAGAAGATTATCAAATAAAAGAATTTACCCGGCTATTGATCTGGTGGCTTC
>JANPEU010000449.1:0-7798 GCA_031423175.1 Bacteroidota bacterium | reverse complement strand
TATAACAATAAAAAAGTTTTCCTCTTCAGTTCCGATTGCTGCGATTTTTTTAATTTATTGTTTGATGAAAATTGTCAATACGTTTGTGCACCAACTGGCGGCTTTGCCGGGCAGGGCGATTTTAAATGTACCGACTTTTTAAAAAATGCTAAGCTGGTGAAGTTAGTTTGGAAAGACGATCGTAAATAAGGAATTGGGAATTTGTAATTAGGAATTTGGGGTTATTATTTTAGTTTTTAATACTTGAAAAGTGTTTGTTGAGAATTGAATGTTGAATGTTTCTTTTGGGATATAAAATATTCAACATACAATACCTGCCCGTCCGGCAGGCGGGTTCACTATTCAATGTTTGATTAAACATTATTTCAGTTTTAAAGTTTGAGGAATAAAAAACGCCATCCGCCAAAAGGCGGATGGCGCTGAAGCGCAGTAAACGGTTAAGTTTATTGCACCACTATTTTTTTGGTATAAACCTGTTTGTTGTTTTGCGATGTAAGCTTTATCAGATAAACACCTTTTGCATTTACACTACTTAAGTTCACGGTTTCTGCATGCTCCACTCCACTAATATTTACGGAACGATTTACTACCTGACGACCCATTACATCATTTAAAGTCATTATATAAACTCCTGCAACCATCTGATTAAATTGAACAATAAACCGATTATCACTTACCGGGTTTGGATAAACCATTATTTTATTACTGTTTTCGTCAGTTGGTATTGTACGTGTAATTATTTCCTGTGCCGGTGTTGATGTGTTTCTTGTCTGAAGAATATTGCTGTTTGCCAAATCGGAACTGCGCCATACACCACCTTCGGGCTTATAGGGTATTGCGGTCATTTTGTCTAAAGTAAGTACAGCCCAGGATTCGCCATTGCTTGCACTACTTATTAATATCCGGTTTTGATCATCAACCACCATACCGTTTGAAGTAAAATTTTGTGGTAAGCCTTTTACCACACCCAATAAGGTTGCAACTTTTGAATTAATATTTACTTTAAAAACTGTATTGCGGGCTGAAACAATTATCAGATTTCCATCATCATCGGCAATCATATCGCCACCGAAGCTGCTGCATGAATTGTGAATGGAGACGCCTTTATTCTCCGGAGCATCCGTTAATGTACCAAGATTAGTAACCGTTGATTTTTTTGTATTGAAGCGAATCAGGTTGTTTCCATCATTCGTCAGAGCATATCCAAAACCATCGTCTGCAATCACCATTCTCGTTACAATATTACTCTGATCTGCATTTTTATTTGGTGAACCCGTAAACGCATTATCTGTAACATAAAAAACTTTCATTGTTCTTAAATCAATAAAACGCAACTGATCGATAAACATGGGTGTAAACCAGATCCGGTTATTTTTTCTGTCATAAGCCATAGCTGCCACACCACTGCTGAATGCAGGCTGTGTATTAAAGCGGTATTGATTTTCTACAGGAAAAGCAATGAGTTGTTTTCTGGTGATTGCATCATATGCTACCTGGTTCATTTCGTTTCCATTCAGAATAACTTCAGAAAATTTTCCTGAACGCAAATCTAATTTTCTTAAATGATTCCATCCGGCGCCTTCTTTTACAATATCCGTAATAGCATAAGCAAACCGATCGGCAGATTGGGCATTAAGAATTGTTGAAAGTGAAATGGTGGTAGTAAAAAGAACAGCAGTGAGTAAAATTTTTCTCATACACTTGGTTTTTAATTTAAACTTAAAAAAAGACAAGTTTAAGTTACAACAATTTGTTTTCTGGAAAAATTAATTTTTATGGGCGGCGGAGTTTTTTTAAAAACTGAAAATGAGTCATTCAAAAAAGTTCATTCTCAATGATAGAAAACATGAATAGGGGTTTCTACTATATAAAAACCGCTCTTTGGTTGCTACTGTTTTTTTACCCCGAAGGATATGATCAAGGTAATAATGATTTATCTGTTCTGTAACAAGTCCCTTTAAATACAGCAACTACATGTTCTTTTTGATTTGTAATTGTAATATGATAAAGCCCCGTTGATTTCCCATTATGTATTTCTTTTGTTTCTGCTGTCAATATATCATCTACCTGCACGGGTTTTATAAAATTTATAGCCGTATCTAAAGCAACTGATAAAACATTTCTGTTATTACAGGCAAAAGCAAAAGCACTATCCGCCAAACTAAATGCGATGCCACCATGTACAATACCAAATCCATTAATCATTTCCTTCCGTACTGTCATTTTTATTTTACTGTAGCCTTCATTTATCTCCAGCACTTCTATTCCCAGCCATTGAGAAAACAAATCGTTTTCCATCATGTGGCTTACTACCTTTTTTGCCAGTTCATTTTTCATTAATTTTTTTTACCAATTTAAATTTTAGGTAATGCGTATCCATTGTGATATTGTTTCGTCAGGTATTGTGCATTTATTTTTTTATCTGTGAACTTATTATTGATTTTATCCCAAGCCAGCCGCTGATTACTTAAGTAACTGATATTTCCCATTTGAGCAACGGTGGCTATATGTGCTCCATCCGCAATCGGGCATTTCAACAATGCCTGGCTATTTGCTTTAATCGCATCAAAAAAGTTTTGCATATGATTATTTAAACCGTTGTCCATTGATTTTTCTAAAGGCTTTACCGATTTATTTTTGCTTTGTCTTTCTTCTATTACCTCCCAACCACCGCGGTTTAATATCAATGTACCGTTATTGCCAATATATGCAATACCGTGATCCCGGTTATACGAACCGTTATCAATTCCCATTGCAGAATCCCATACTAAATTAAACCCATCAAATTCATAAAGAGCGGTAAGTGTATCAGGAGTTTCTTCCGCTAATTCAGGATAAGCAAATTTTCCACCCAACGAAACAACGGTTTTGGGTAACGAAGCTTTCATTCCAAGCAAACCATAATCTAATAAGTGTACACCCCAATCGGTCATTAACCCTCCGGCATAATCCCAGAACCAGCGAAAATTAAAATGATAACGGCTTGCATTGAACGCTTTTTTTTGTGCTGGTCCCAGCCACATATTATAATCTACCCCTGCTGGTGGTATAGAATCAGGAACAACCGCCGCTGGTTTCATCCATCCCTGGTAGCACCAAACTTTTACAGTTCTTATATTTCCTAATTGGCCAGTCTGAACAAAGTCCACAGCATTTTGAAAATGCTGCTGGCTTCTCTGCCACTGACCTACCTGTACCATTTTATTATATCTTTTTTGCGCGGCTACCATTGCCGTACATTCTCCAATAGAGTTGCCCACAGGCTTCTCTACATATACATGCTTGCCTGCTTCACATGCATGGATCATTATCAAAGCATGCCAATGATCGGGAGTGCCAATGATGACTGCATCAATATCTTTATTATCTAATAATTTTCTGTAATCGCTGTATGCTGTTACTTTGTTTTTATCAATATTCAAACCGGCCAGTTCACTCATTCTTTTATCCAACACATTTTTATCTGTATCACATAAGCCTATTAATTCTACTCCCGGAATCTTTATGGCTGCTTTAAAATTACTCCAGCCCATTCCATTTATTCCTATTACTCCAATATTCAACCGGTCATTTGCACCAATACTATTTTTAAAAGATGCAAAGGATTTATTTGAAAAAGAAGAAAACAAGAGACTACCTCCTGTAATCATTGCGGATTGTTGTAAAAATTTTCTGCGGTTACTCATAATAGAATTATTTAAAAAAATTATTCGCCTTTAAAAATTGGTTTTCTTTTTTCTAAAAATGCTTGCACTCCTTCTTTAAAATCCTTTGTAGCTGCTGCCTTCTGTTGAAAAATATCTTCATCCTGCAATTGTTCATCAAAAGTGGTTATAAATGATATGGACAATAATTGTTTTGTAAATGCTAAACCTTTAGTTGGCATTTGAGATAGGTATTCTGCAATTTGAAATGCATTAGTCATAAAATTTTCATCGGGAAAAATTTTATAAATCATACCTATCCTTTCCGCTTCTGTCGCTGTTATTTTTTCGCCAAGCATCATCAATGCACTTGCTTTTTGCCAACCAACTAATCTTGGCAATGTATGTGTGCCGCCACTATCTGGTATCAATCCGATTTTTGAAAACGCCTGCATAAAAGATGCTGAATCGGTAGCAACAACAATATCACAACACAAAGCAATATTAGCACCGGCACCAGCAGCCACACCATTCACTGCAGCAATTACTGGTTTCTCTAATCTTTTTATTCTTGATACAATCGGGTTAAAATGTTCGCTTAAAATTTTATTCATACCCGGTCCGTCCGGGTCAACCACTTCTGCTAAATCCTGACCGGCTGAAAATGCTTTACCTGCACCGGTAATAAAAACACATCTCACTTCATTGCTTTTACATTCATCCAGTTTACTCTGCATCAACAATGCCATTTCCCGGTTAAATGAATTTAATTTATCTGGCCGGTTGAGTGTAATGAAAGCAATGGAGTTTTTTATTTCAAATAAAATGGAAGGCATGAAAAAGTTTTTATCGGGAATTAAAAATATTTTGTTTTACCCGGCATTGCTATCGGGTATCTTCCATCTTCATCCGGAACAGTTGGTGGCATTGCATTCCAATCAAATGTTTTTGGCATTATGCTGATGCCCGATGCAATGGCTTTATCCCACTCAATCACCTGACCTGAATAAGTTGCCATTCTTCCTAATATAGAAGTCATAGTACTTTTTGCGCCTTTTTCTGCATCAGCAAATTTGTATTCCCCCTTTGCAATAGCTGCAAACAATTCATCATGTTCTGACTGGTAAGGGTCATTTTCTTTTGTTTTATCAAACTGGAATAATACATTACCAGCATGATCTTTTATATGAGCAGCACCGCAGAAAATTTTTCCTTTTGTTCCCGTTATCAGCTCATCCACTTTACTCATAGTGCCGGGGATATGACGGCATTGGCTATTTAAGATAGAACCATCCGCATAATGAAACTCCACATAGTGATGATCATAAATTTCTCCATGATCTTTTCCTTTTCTTACCTGACGACCACCCATACCCTGAGCTTTTACCGGGTAGGCACCTTTGAACCAGTTGATGACATCTATATTATGTATATGCTGTTCGTTTATGTGATCGCCGCAAAGCCAATTGAAATAATACCAGTTGCGCATCTGGTATTCCATTTCGGTTTGATTATATTTTCTTGGGTTTACCCATACTCCATCATTATTCCACCATGCCTGCGCTGAAGTAATTTCACCAATTAAATTTTTCTTTGCATACAACTCACGGTAAGAATTTTGGTAATGCCTTTGTAATCCAACTACAACATTTAATTTTTTTTGTTTTGCAATCACTGCAGCAGCTAATACTTTTTGTATTCCGGCAGGATCAGTTGCAACCGGTTTTTCCATAAATATTTGTTTGCCCTGAGCAACGGCTTCTTCAAAGTGTATGGGACGAAATCCCGGAGGCGTAGTTAATATTACAACATCAGCATGCGCCATTGCTTTTTTATAACCATCAAATCCTGTGTATTTTCTTTCCTCCGGAACATCAATTCTGTTTTTAATATTTTTTGGAGTGCCCGAGCCTTCATTAATATCTTCTACTGTCAATGCCTTGTAACAATTATCTATCCTGTCGCGGAAAGCATCAGCCATTGCAACCAATTTTACATTTTGCTTTGTTAAGCATGCTTGCATAGCTGCGCCGGTACCCCGTCCACCACAACCAATCAATGCTATTTTAATTGTATCCTCAGCACCGCTGAAAAAATTTGCTTTGGATAAAATCGGCATTGTCATAACACCGCCAGTTAATAATGCGGAAGTTTTTACAAATTGACGGCGTGAGTTTTTGTTAAATGTATTCATGATTTGAGTTTTTTTTAATTTGAAAGATATAAGGTAAAGAATTTTTCTATCTCTTCAGCAGTTGGTTGTTTTAGGGGTCGTACTAATCTGAATCCTGCATACGGAGCATCCGTCAACCACCACTTGCTTTTAGGAATTTGCGGATCACGACGATTCCATTCAGGCAACCATTTTGTTCTATTGGCACAACGTAATTCTGTTGCATTGTCTGAATAAGAACCACCTTTTAAAAGCCTCGGGTGCCTGGTTGTTGGAAATCGTTCGGGGTTATTTATAATGTCTTTCATTTTTGTAAAATAATTTTCATCGTACTGATCAAGCACCCATTCTGCAACATTACCAAGCATATCATACAGGCCCCATGCATTGGGTTTTAATTGACCAACTTTATGATATGCATTCTTACTATTCTTACTATACCATGCATATTTTTCAAGTTCATTTTCATTCGTACCAAAGAAATATGGTGAAGAAGACCCTGCACGGGAGGCATATTCCCATTCTGCTTCTGTTGGAAGCCGGTAAAATATTCCTGTTTTATTATAGAGCCATCTGCAATACATCAAAGCAGTTTTTTGCTGCATACTGTTTACGGGATAACCACCTTCACGACCCATGTCCCAGGAAAGATCAATGTATTGAGGGCTTGGTCTTGTTATAGCATCTGCTCCTGCATTCTGACTTACTGTAGCATCTTTAAAAAAAAGATCAAATTCATCATGCGTTACTTCATAAACTCCCATCCAGAATGGAGCGATAGAAAATATTTTTTGTGGACCCTCATCTGCCCCTCTTCCATTTTCAGTTTCAGGGCTTCCCATAATAAAACTTCCGCCCTTAATAGGTATCATTTTAAATTTAATAACTGATCCCGGCATAGTTTGCTCAAATGATACAAATAAAGAATCAAGGGTTTGCGCAAATGAAGCTTTGCAAACTAAGAGCATCAGTAAAATTTTAAAAGTTTTCATTCTGTGCGACAAGTTAGTAAAGTTTATGGTTCATTTTTTTGAAAATAGCTGTCAAAGTTTTCAGTTTTATGCGAAATGATTTTTTCATTTCTTAACGTTGCTATTAATAATGCCGCATTCTCTTTTTTAGCTAGCTTCAATGCTTTTTTTAAAGATAAAATACTGCATGCAGTTGCAAGCCAGTCGGCAGTAATACCGTCCTTTGCAATAACGGTTACGTTTCTTTGTGAAGTAACTCCGTAACCAGTTCGAGGATCAATAATATGAGAATATTTATTACCATCGTGAATAGTGTAGCGATAAACATCGCCTGATGTGGCGACTGAACAATTTTTTAATTCTAATTTTTTATCCCAAAGATCATCTTCCTGTTCAGGTAAATTAATTCCCACAACCCATCCCGTTTTTTTCGGTGGCGGATCACTCATTACTATATCACCCCCTGCATCAGCCAGTGCCTGAGTGATATTTTTAGATTTGAGAAAATCAATTACTTTTTGCGCAGCATATCCTTTTACAATGCCACCAAAATCGAAACGCATGTTTCTTTTAATAAATGAAATTGTATTTGCTGAAATATTGATGCGAAGGTTTTTAAACCCCGTTTCTTGCTTTGCTTTTTTTACTTCATTTTTAGTTGGAAACCTGTTCTCGCTTTTTGTTTTTCGCCAGAGCTGAGAAAGTTGCCCGATGGTGATGTCAAATGTTTTACCAGATCTTTTCCAGGCTTGTTTTGATTGTTGTATCATTTGCAATAGCTCTATAGAAACTTTTTGTTCTTTCTCCGTTGTTTGAAGTGCAAGTTTTCCAACTTCGCTAGTTGTACTATAATCACTGAAAATATTATTTAGCGAATCAACCATTAAAAAACATTCATGTGCAAATCGTGCAGCTATTGCAGAGTCACTATGGTAAAAAATGATATTAAATGGTGAACCCATTTTATTTTCAGAAAACTGGAATCGCTTCAGTTGGGCTGAAAGAGTAAA
>JANPEU010000448.1:0-2561 GCA_031423175.1 Bacteroidota bacterium | reverse complement strand
TTTTATCCAGTATGGAGGAAATATTAATTCGCCTTTGAATTCATCTGATGTATCATGAAACATATTGGCACAAATCTTTGTGGAGTTATATCCTCCCAGGTCATGCCACATTATATCTTTACCGTATACTACTTCCCAGTTGCCGGGAAGAATTAAATCATAACCGATATTATTTATCAACGGCACAATCCCCCTTCCTTCGGTTAATGCAGCGACCCCACCACCCTGGAAACAATCGCCGCCATCTATAATTAATGTATTGGAAGGGTTTTTTGCTTTTAATGTTTTCAGCATTGTTTTTAAAACAGCAAAGCCCCCGCGTTTTTTATAAACGGGTTTTCCGTTTTCAAAAAAGAATTCATCGTGGGTATAAAGTTGAGCATGTATATCACTGGTATGAAGCAAAGAAAAAATTTGTGCTTTACCATTTTGAACAGCTTTGTTTTTTTGAATTTCATTTTCATGATACAAGTCACCAGCAGTTGCATTGGCAATTGCCGGTGGAATAAAAACACCTGCGGTTAAAGCAGCAGCATCTTTAAAAAAATCCCGACGGCTTTCATTCAGTGGTTTTTCAACAATTTCTTTTTCGGTTGTGTGACATCCGCAACTACAGTTAACCAGATGTTCTATTTTATCAGGCATGATTTTTATTTCGTTTGTTTTTTATTTTTTGCCGCTTCTTCCTTAGCAATTTTAATTGGCAGAAACGGTCCGTACTTATGTTGTATTTCACTGAATGAATCTGTATAGGGTCCGAACGGATGATCGATTGGTTTTTTTGAAATATCAGGCCAGTCTTTACTTATATCTCCTGCAGGACGTGGTTGTGAATTTACAAATGCAGCTACATCCCAGGCTTCTTCATTGGTGAGTTGCGGATTATGATAATTTACTAAGCCAAAGGGCATATTATTTTTTACATACCCTGCAAACCTTGTAATCCGAAACAAACCAGCACCTGTATTGTAGCTTTGATTTCCCCAGAGCGGAGGATAAGTAAAACTTATTTCATCAATTGATTTTTTCCCCCGACCATCTGCACCATGGCAACTCTGACATTTATTTATGTAAACTGCATTTCCTTTTACAGGATCAGCAGCCCGGTTTAACAATGGTAAATCAACAATGCCAGATCCAATTGGTTTTTCGCCTTTATGGACATTTCCACCTACCCATTTCATATAAGCAAGTATTGCCTGCATTTCTTTTGAGTTTGTATCTAATGCTTTACCATTTAAACTTCTTTGCAAACAATCATTTACTCTTTTAAAAATAGATTCCATTGCACCACTACGATCACGAAATTTTGGATACATAGAATAAACCGCACCGTAATTATTTCCAAATGGTTTTGTGCCGGCATCTAAATGACAATTCTGACAATTCATTCCATTTGTAATTTGTAATACGGAACCTTTTGGTCCGAGATATTTCGAAGTATTTTCAATCAGGTCTCTGCCATATGCAATGAGTTTGCCTGAATCTGTATAAATCGGAATCTGATATTTTCCCGGACCTACCCATGCTGAAACTTCTTCAATTACCGGATTATTTTGTACAGGCGATGGCTTAAGTAGTTGGAACAATATCCAAACTGAAATAATAATTCCCATTAATGCGGGTAACCAGTTTGTTTTAAGAAAATTCATTTCACTTTGTTAATGCGGTAATTTATTTCTAAGTTTTCCATAAACCCATGTACCAAGAATTGCAAAAAACAATGTAACTATAATAACTGTAGCACCCGTTCCTATTTGTGCAAACAAGGGTCCCGGACAAGCACCGGTTAATGCCCAGCCAAATCCAAAAGTAAGCCCACCATAAATTTGTCCTTTATTAAATTTTTTGGGTTCAATTTTTATTGTTTCTCCTTCAATGGATTTAATATTAAATTTTTTAATGATAAACAAACTCAACATGCCAACTGCGATTGCAGAACCTATGACACCATACATATGAAAATTTTGCAGCCGGAACATTTCCTGTATGCGAAACCATGAGATCACTTCTGACTTAACCAAAATGATTCCAAAGAGAATTCCTGCAATTGCAAATTTTACATTTGACCAAATGGGTTTATCCAATTCAGAATTGTTAACGCACATTGCATTTTCTGATCGGATTTCAAAATCGGTATTCGTATCTATCGCTTTTATTGTTTCCATAAATAGGTTAAGTAAATTAAAGTTTAAGAATCATTGGTAGTATAAAATTCGATACAAGAAAACCGCCAATCATAAAGCAGCAGGTTGCTATTATCGATGGTATTTGGAGATTGCTGATTCCCATTATTGCATGACCACTTGTACAACCGCCTGCATAACGTGTTCCAAATCCAACGAGGAAACCGCCTACTATTATCAGTATAAAACCTCTTATACTTAACAAAGAATCCCAATTAAATAATTCGTTAGGCACCATTCCGTCAGTATTTGTTACGCCAACAGCTGCCAGGTCAGTTGCAAGTCTTGAATCAATAATAACCGGGTTTGGATTTGCAAGAATAATTCCGGCTATAATACCACCGATTAAAACACCACCTACAAAAAATAGATTCC
>JANPEU010000447.1:0-1574 GCA_031423175.1 Bacteroidota bacterium | reverse complement strand
TGAAATATTTTCCCATAAAACTATTTCAAATCTTATCATAAGACTAAATAAACTGGAAGTAATAAGTATACAGAGGACTTGTTATAACTGTAAACATTATTCCATTAAAAACAAAAACCACTATTGTAATCTGCTTGACCTAAAACTTTTAACAAAGGACATAAGAATTGACTGTAGAGAATTTGAAATAGTGTAAATTAAAGTAAGAAAAGGAAAGGCGAACAGCTAACATTGGGCTATCTGCTATGCTGGCTGACGAATATATACTCATCTTTTTATCTCTATCAGCCCATATCCAGCTGACCGAATAAATCTCACCAACATTGTATAACTTCAACTTCAGTTTTTCAATCTGCTTCAGTTGTCGCCTGACGGAACACGGAATACCAACACAGCAGAATGCACCCCTTGCTTTACATAAACCTATAACAAACAAAAATTAAATAACAGTATATGCATGCTAAAAAAATATTTATTCTGCTTGTCAGTCTTTGCATTGGACAGATAGTAGTTAATGCTCAAAACAAAAAAGCAAAACTAAAAGAGATAATGACGGCATATCACAACTACAATATGTTTGACGGTGCAGTTCTGGTAGCCGAAAATGGAAAGGTTATCTACAAAGAAGCATTCGGCTTGGCAAACAGGGAATGGAATATTTCTAACACAATAGACACAAAATTTATGATTGGTTCTGTTTCTAAACCCCTTACAGCAACATTGATGTTAATACAGGTTCAAAAAGGCTTAATAAGTTTAGACAAAACAATACAAGACTATTTACCCGAATTTAGAAATAAACCCGCAGCCAAAATAACGATAAGGCAATTGCTTGGACATAAATCGGGAATGCCCAATTACGATATTATAAAAGATTTTTTTCCAAGAATCAGCCGTCAGAATTTTACGAGAGAAGATTATATAAAAATTTATATGGATTCTACCCTTGCATTTGAACCGGGTTCCAGCTATGCATACAGCAGTTGGGGATATTTTACTTTGGGATACATTATGGAAAGAGTAACTGGAAAACCGTATTCACAATTGATGAAAGAAGATATTTTTAGTAAACTACAGATGAATAATTCCGGTTCCTATTTTCATACTCAAATTGTACCAAACCGTGCTACGGGTTACGACTACAGTTTTGGAGGTTTTACCAGTTCTGATTTTAGAGACCAGTCAAACACCATGGGAACCGGAGATTTATATTCAACAGTTGAAGATTTGTTTAAATTTCATTTATCAATTTCAAATCATACACTAATCAATAAACAACTGACTGATGAAATGCTTTCGCCAGGCAAATTGCAATACAACAACTATGGTTTCGGATGGTTCAACCAAATTTTTAAATATACTTCTACAGACAGTGTAAAAGCCAATTTTCATTTAGGAATGACAGACGGATTTATTTCATTTGCACTGCGAATTCCTGCTACCAATAGTTTTGTTGTTATCCTTTGCAACAGTTCTCCCACCGATTTTTTTGGAATAACAAAGAATTTAATTAAAGTACTATACAATAAACCGGTTTTATTAAAACAACCTGTGCATAAAAGAGTAGAAACATT
>JANPEU010000446.1:0-4725 GCA_031423175.1 Bacteroidota bacterium | reverse complement strand
TATATAAAAAGAGATGTAGATGAGACAGATGCTGAAAGATATCAAACTGTATATGCAAAACATAACGGCTCGGTAGCTGCTCCAACTGCCGGGCTACATTTTACTCCCGAAATTTTTTCCCGACTTAAAGAAAAAAATATTCAAACAGATTTTGTCACACTACATGTTGGCGCCGGTACTTTTAAGCCCGTGAATGCAGAAACTATGGAAAATCATGAAATGCATGCAGAGTATATTGATGTAACCATTGAATTCATCGAAAACCTGATTCTAAATTTAAACAATACAATTGTTGCTGTTGGTACTACAAGTCTAAGAACAATTGAAAGTTTGTATTGGATGGGTGTGAAGCAGTCGCCAGTCAGCAATCTACAATCAGCAGTCGGCAATCCTGAGTTATGCGTTAGTCAATGGGAGCCGTATGAAAATGATGATAATACTATTTCTGCTGCGGATGCACTAAATGCTTTGCTTAAATGGATGAAGAAAAATAAGTTGAACCGGTTGGTTGGAAAAACTCAAATCCTGATTGCACCGGGCTATAAACCCAAAATTGCAAATGCATTGATAACAAATTTTCATCAACCACAATCTACTTTGCTATTGTTAGTGTCGGCATTAATTGGAGAAGGTTGGAAAAGCGTTTACGAGTTCGCTTTAGAAAATAATTACCGTTTTTTAAGCTATGGTGATGGAAATCTTTTATTCTTTAACCGTTAACTTTTTTTAGTGGCAATTCAATAATAAATGTGCTGCCCCGCCCTGGTATGCTATCCGCTTTTATTACTCCGTTATGTGCCTGCACCATTGTTTTTACATAACTCAAGCCAAGCCCGAAGCCTTTTACATTATGAATGTTGCCGGTATGTGCACGGTAAAATCGTTCAAATATTTTTTTCAGTGTTTCTTTTGTCATTCCAATTCCATTGTCTTCAATTTTAAAAATAAAATTTTTCCCTTCATTGTAAGTAGAAATTTTTATTTCAGGAGGTATTGTATCCTTTGCATACTTCACAGCATTATCAATCATATTATTTACCAGGTTTGATAAATGCACATCATCTGCATCAATCAAATCCTCCACGGCATTTAACTGAAGATCAATACTTCCCTTTTTATCTTCCAATTGCAAAATAAAATTATCAGCTACATCTTTTATTATTTCATGTACATGCAGCGGCTTAAGTACCAGTTCCACTTCCTGTTTTTCTAATTGTGAGGCTTTGAGAATTGTTTCCACCTGGCGGTTCATTCGTTGATTCTCTTCTTTAATAATAGAATTAAAATAACTCATCTTGCCTCTGTCGCTCATCACTTTTTCATTTCTTAAAGCATCAACGGCTAATGAAATGGTAGCAATTGGTGTTTTAAATTCATGTGTCATATTGTTTATAAAATCATTTTTGATGTCCCCCAATTTTTTCTGTCGCAACATTGTTCGTACTGTTAAATAGAACGCAGTAATAATGATGATGGTAAACAATATAGCAGTAGCAATATTCCAGAACAGGGATTTATAAACGAATTTGCGATAATCAGGAACCACTACGATCAGCGATTCGTCTGGTGAAAGATTTTCGGCTGGTGAACCACTTGGAGTAACCAGGATATGAGGGCTTATATAATTATGAACTGTGTCTTCAAATACTTTTTCAAAATTTTTTGATGTTCGCTCAAGCTGACCTGGCATATTAGACCGGGGATTGAAAGAAGCCAAAGCAAATTCAAATGGAATATTTTCCAGCCGCACACTTTTAAAAGCCTGTTTAATTTTCATATCAATATCAGCAACCGAAAAGCGGTGGGCAACGGTAACGGGTTTAAAAAAATCCATTGAAAAATTATCCAGCACAGCATTCGGACCCAGCTTATTCATGGAAGAATAGGCACCTTTATAATTCGAAAACTCTTCTGCAACCATACGGGTGGCAATATCTACTTTTTGCTTTATTTGTTCTTCCCGCAACTGCGTCATATTATTAATCCACGAAAGTTGGATAACAATAATGCCTATCAGCGATAGTGTAATTAAAACAAAAATGACTGTGTAGATACGCTTCAAAAAAATAGTTTTTAGTTTTTAACTACTAAAGTTTGTGCAAAATAATACATAATCAGTTCAGTTAAGAAATTGCAGGAGCCTGCCGTATATTTTAACCCTATTTTATGTAGAAATATTTTCTGAAAGATTTTTATGTAAATTGAAGCATGATTGAGCCCGGTACCGGTATCTTATTAATTGCAGATCCGTTTCTGAATGATCCAAATTTTCTGCGAACGGTTGTGCTTGTATGCGACCACAAAGAAGATGGCAGTTTTGGATTTGTACTGAACCGGCTTTATGAAAACACCTTAGATGAATTGATACCGGAACTGGAAGAATTTAAATTTCCCGTTTATTATGGTGGCCCGGTGCAGGTAGATACGATTCATTTTCTTCATCAATATCCAGATGCAGTCCCCGGAAGTTTTGAAGTAAGTAAGGGTATCTACTGGGGTGGCGATTTTGAAATGGTTGTTGATTTAATAAAACGTAAAAAAATTCTACCAAATAAAATCCGTTTCTTTATTGGATATAGTGGCTGGAGTAATGGGCAATTAGAATCAGAGCTTGAAGAAAAAACTTGGTTAACCGTAAAAGCAGAACGAAAACTTGTATTTCATAAAAACATCAATGAAATCTGGAAAGATGCATTAAAACATCTTGGTGGCGATTTTGAAATGCTAATCAACTTTCCGATTGATCCGCAACTGAATTAACATATCAAAAAAAATATATTTTAAACCCATAGTAATGAGAAATAAATTAATAGTCGGGATAATTTTAATTCTGTTTTTTTCTTCCTGTAATGAAAATGATAACACAAAACGAGTATTGGTTTTTTCAAAAACAAATGGCTACCGGCATGAGTCCATTACTGCAGGCAAAACAGCTTTGCTGAAAATGGGAATTGAAAATAACTGGAAAGTTGATACTACGGAGGATGCAACTGCTTTTACGGACGAGAATTTAAAAAAATATGCTGCTGTTATTTTTTTAAACACCACACTCAACATATTGAATTACTATCAGGAGACATCTTTTGAAAGATATATACAGGCAGGTGGCGGGTTTGTCGGCGTACATGCTGCAACTGATACAGAGTACGATTGGATATGGTATTCAAAATTAGTAGGCGCCCAATTTGAAGGCCATCCGAAAATACAAGCTGCAAAATTGTACGTGGTTGATAAAAATCATTTATCAACAAAACATATTGACTCAGTTTGGAACAAAACAGATGAATGGTACAATTTTAAAAATATCAATAAAGATGTACATGTTCTGCTGAAAATAGATGAAACGAGTTATGAAGGTGGCAAACTAAATAATGATCATCCCATGGCCTGGTATCATGAATATGACGGAGGCAGATCCTTTTATACAGAATTGGGCCACACACCCGAATCATATACTGATCTTATTTACTTAAATCATTTATTGGGCGGTATAAAATATGCAATTGGCGAAAATGTAATCCTGGATTATAAAAAATCGAAATCGCAATTTGCCCCAGACAGTAATCAAATTTCAAAAACCATTTTATCTCAAGGTGAATTTCATGAACCTACTGAAATGACCGTGTTGCCCAATCTTGATATTTTAATAGTTCAGCGTCGGGGTGGAATTTTAATATACAAGAACGATGATAAAAAAATTAAGAAAGCCGGTTTTTTAAATGTTTACTACCGGTCAAAAAAAGATACAACCGTAAATGCAGAAGAAGGGTTACTGGGTATTTGCAAGGACCCGGATTTTGCAAAAAATAACCAGGTGTATATTTTTTATTGCCCATTAGATACATCTGTTAATCGCCTGTCAAGATTTGAATTGAAGAACGATACGATTGATATGAAATCTGAAAAAATTGTTTTGCAATTTTATTCTCAACGGGAAATTTGCTGTCATACAGGCGGCTCAATTGCTTTTGGACCTGATCGAATTTTATTTCTATCAACCGGTGACAACGCAACGCCATTTGATGAAAAAAATCAATCTTTTGTAAATCGTGGCTTTGCTCCGCTTGATGACCGCCCGGGGCATGAACAATATGATGCAAGAAGAACATCATCGAACAGTAATGATTTACGCGGAAAAATAATCCGGATAAAAATTAATGAAGATGCTTCCTACAGCATTCCGGATGGAAATTTATTTTCAAAAGATCAACCAGCTACTAAACCTGAAATTTATGTAATGGGTAATCGCAATCCGTACCGGATCAGTGTAGATCAAAAAAATAGTTTTTTGTATTGGGGAGAAGTGGGTCCTGATTCTGATTTTGATAGTTTGGAAACAAGGGGGCCAAGAGGTTATGATGAAGTAAACCAGGCACGCAAAGCAGGTTATTTTGGCTGGCCATTATTCGTTGGAAAAAATTTCCCCTATTATGAATACAATTATAATACCGGGCAAACAGGAATTAAGTTTGATGCGACGAAGCCAATGAATAATTCCCGAAACAATACAGGCCTGAAAGAATTGCCACCCGTTTCGCCAGCGTTTATCTGGTATCCTTATAAAGTATCACATGATTTTCCGCAATTGGCAACTGGCGGTAGAACCGCAATGGCAGGGCCTGTTTATCATTCAGAACTCTATGATTCAAAAACCAGAATGCCGGAATACTATAATGGAAAACTTTTTATTTATGAGTGGATGCGAAACTGGATAAAAGTAGTATC
>JANPEU010000445.1:0-11803 GCA_031423175.1 Bacteroidota bacterium | reverse complement strand
TCCCATTTGAAACAGAAAAAGAATATAGAGGACTATGTAATGATTTAGTAAAAATGGGAGATAGCACATTTCTTGAATATGTAAAGAAATATCCAAATTCTTATGTTACGCTTTGGAAGTTGATAGAACGGTTTGAAACTTTTGGATATAAAAAGCAGTATTCAAACGCCTTTGCGTTACTTTCTACAAAAGTAAAAGAAACCTATCCTGCAAAAATATTTATTAAAGAACTTTTGAAGCTTCGGAAATATTCTGAAGGCAACTTATTTCCGAAATTGCTTATAACCGATACCGCTAAAAAAAAATACTTATTAGATATGAATGCTAGGGTATATAATATCACCCTAATTGACTTTTGGCATTCCGACTGTTTGCCTTGTCTAAAGCAATTTCCTAGACATAAATTATTATATAATCAATTTAATCGACGGGGATTTGATATAATTAGCATTTCAGTTGACAAGGTAAAGGATTTTCTAAAGTGGAAAGAAATTATTAAATCTGAAAATATGACATGGAATCATTTTATAGATTTTACTCCGCTAAATTCAACAGAATTATCATTAAAATTTTTTCCTACAAATTTTCTAATCGGAAAAGATGGTCGGATATTAAAAAGAAATATTGCCCTCTGGGATTTAGAAAAATTCCTCGATAAAAATTTGCCAGTACAAGTATATGATAATATTTACATTGACCCGGAGTAGAATGTAAATATTTTCTGTGGAATAAGAATAATTCAACTTCATAAAATCATCAACAATATTTAATAAATAATTTAAGCTATCTGATTTACGAAATTCTTTTTATGTGCTTCATTTTAAACCAAAAGTTTTCGGCCACGTTTTGATTTAATAAACTGTGGTAAACATTTATGAAAAAGCTAGAACGGCAGAGTTTAAGAAATTTTAAAGGCGGATTAGTCGATCCAGGAGAAGGCGGTCCAGCATGTAAAGCTAATACTACATGTGGTAAATGGGTAGGTGGTGCAGGTGGACACTGGGAGGCTGGTAAGTGTAAGATGGGTACTTCAGTTGGCGGTTTACCTGCAATTTGTATGTGTGATAACGGTGGAACAGGGTGTCTGACCGTATAAATCATTTTACTTTAGTAAAAATTAAACTGATTGGCAGTAATATTAGGGATCCTGATATTTACTGCCAATCTTTACCTGCACTTTTAACATGAAAAAGTATCTATTTATTATTATACTAATACTGGCTTGCAAGAATCTTTTCTCACAAAAAAGATTTGATTTAACGATAGTATTAAATGACAGTATTGATTCTAGGAATATCACTTGCCAGTATTATAATGGCCTAACCGACATATTTGTTAAAGATACTTTTGAAAATAATACTCTTATTCTTAAAGATAAATTTTTTTCAGATTTTATTTCTGTTCATATTGAGTACCGTGTGAGTAATTCGGTTTATTACACCAATGATTTTTTTATAAATGAAAAACCCGCAAAAATTACTTTTCATTTTAAACACAGCGATCATGAAAATATATTGAAATATCATACAATTATCAATGCCACACCCATATATGATACTTCCGCCAATAAAATATTTAAACAATTAGTGCGGTACAGAAGAAAGGAAGCAGAGACTGTATCGGATTTTTGGCAAAGGAATGGAAATGAAATACAGACCAACGATTCCCTTATTCGCTTAAATAGAAACCTATTTAAATCATTAAATAATCGAACTATTTTATTTTTAAAAACCTACTCTCAAAACTATTTTTCGTTTTGGTATTACCGAACTCAAGTTGTTGAAACTTCTGTTACTTTTTTAAATAAAGATGTATCTTATTTAAAGAGTCTAATTGCTCAAATGAAATCTATCTATCCAAAAAGATACATAGAAAGTGCAGAAGGGGTTGCGATGATAAAAAGAATCAGACAATTAACAAACCCGGTTGAGCCGCCAAAAGTAAATAGCCCAGCCCCGCTATTTAAAATAAAAGATATTAGCGGGAACTACATTCGACTATCGGACTATAAGGGCAAATATGTTCTCCTTGATTTTTGGGCTTCGTGGTGCCCGCCGTGTATGCGTGAAATTCCATTTATTAAACAATTAAGAAATGAATACCCTCCAGATAAATTGATAATTATTGGAATAAGTGATGACAGGGATCTTGCAGATGCAAAGCAAGCCATCATAAAGCATGAACTTAACTGGATAAATATTTTAGATGAAAAAAAAATTGTTTCAAATCTTTTTGGAGTGTATGCTATTCCAGTTAAAGTATTAGTTGACAAGGAAGGTGCTATTGTTTATGATAGCAGGGAAAAAGATGATAAAGATCAGCTTGAAGCTTTGCTTAAGAATATGAAATAATTTTTTTTACTGCTGTGGAAATGACAAATATCCCTCATTTTTTATTGTTGGATTTCACAAAAAAATTAAATCCCGAAGTGAGTTGTGTAACCGGCAGCAGAGCTAAAGCACAACCAAACAACCTAAAAGGCAGTAAAAAATACAATGCACAGATTTTATATATACAAACAACCCGACACCATGGACTGCGGTCCTACCTGCCTTCGCATGGTTGCAAAATATTATGGTAAAAATTTCGGTATAGAGAGATTAAGGTATGAAGCACAAATTAGTAAAGATGGGGTTTCATTACTCGGCATTGCAGAAGCAGCGGAAAAAATAGGGTTCAATACTAAGGGTGTAACACTTAGTTATGATGAACTAATAAAAGACATTAAACTGCCTGCAATTATTCATTGGGAGCAAAATCATTTTGTAGTAGCCCACCCCAAATCCTTCCCAAAAGGAAAGACTTTCGGCCGCTTCATTTCAAAAAATAAAATTGAAGTTGCAGATCCCGGAAAAGGCTTTGTAACATATACCAAACAGGAATTTTTAAATCACTGGATAAGCACAAAAGATGAAGCAACAGGTGAAGGCTTGGGGGTAGCATTGCTACTAGAACCTACTCCAAAATTTTATGAAGCCTCCCCAAACCCCTTCGAAGTAGGGACCTACGAAAACTCTGACGGCTCGGTGAAAAATGCAGGTTTCGGCTGGGGCAGATTATTAAAATACCTTACCCAACATAAAAAATATATTGCCCAGGTATTTATGGCTATGGGCATTGCCAGTATTTTACAACTTATTTTTCCTTTTCTTACACAAAGTATAGTTGATACCGGCATCAGTACCAATAACCTCCCTTTTATATATTTAGTGCTCATTGCCCAATTGGTTTTATTCTTCAGCCGTATGGTTGTGGAGTTTATACGTAGCCGGTTATTATTATTTATCAGCGTACATATTAATGCTTCCATCCTTTCTGATTTTTGGATAAAACTGATGCGGCTGCCCATGAATTTTTTTGATACGAAGATGACAGGCGATATTTTACAACGGTTGGGCGATCATAAACGTATTGAAAGTTTTTTAACCGGCTCTACACTCAATGTTATTTTTTCTTTATTCAATCTCGTTTTGTTCTCCGTAGTTTTATTGCTGTACAATAAAACAATATTTTTTATTTTCTGTATTGGCAGCATCCTTTATTTTTTTTGGATAAAAATATTTCTAAAATTCCGAAGGCAATTAGATTTTAAACGCTTTGCCATAGCCAGCAAAGAAAATACTGCGACCATGCAGTTGATATACGGAATGCAGGAAATAAAACTCAACAGCGCCGAGCAACTACGCAGATGGGAATGGGAAAATCTGCAAGCTCAATTATTCAAATTAAGTTTTAAAGGACTTTCATTAAGCCAGTACCAGCAGGCTGGAGTATTTTTTATTAACGAAGGAAAAAACATTCTTATTACTTTTTTTGTAGCCAAAGCTGTAATTGATGGCCAGCTTACATTAGGTGCTATGATGGCAATACAATATATCATTGGTCAGCTTAATAGTCCGGTGGAGCAACTGATTGGTTTTGTGCAAAGCGGACAGGATGCAAAAATTTCATTGGAACGCTTAAATGAAATTCATTCATTGGAAGATGAAGAACCTGCTGACAAAACATTTACTACACATTTACCGGAAAATAAAACAATACAAATAAATAATTTCTCTTATACATATCCCGGTGCAGGTAATGAACCAGTACTTAAAAATATAAATCTTACAATACCCGAAGGAAAAACCACAGCTATAGTAGGCATGAGCGGAAGTGGCAAAACAACTCTATTAAAATTGCTTCTGAAATTTTATACAAATTATACTGGTGAAATAGCAATCGGTATTTCTGATATGCAGGGGGTGGGTGCTAGCAAAGCCTCTCCGCAAGTTGGCGGAGGAGGTTGGAGGGGGCTTAGTCCCAAATTCTGGCGAAGGCAATGTGGCAGTGTAATGCAAGATGGATATATTTTCAACGACAGTATTGCAAAAAATATAGCCGTAAGTGATGAGGTGGCGGATTATAACAAATTAGTGCATGCTTGTAAGGTGGCAAATATTCTTTCTTTCATTGAAAGCCTTCCATTGGGTTTTAACACAAAGATTGGAGCGGAAGGCAACGGCATAAGTGCCGGGCAAAAACAAAGAATATTAATTGCAAGAGCTGTTTATAAAAATCCTGAATATTTATTTTTTGATGAAGCCACTAATTCATTGGATGCAAATAATGAAACTGTAATTATGGAGAATCTGAAGGAGTTTTTTAAACATAAAACGGTGGTTATAGTAGCACACCGTCTCAGTACAGTAAAGAACGCAGACCATATTATTGTACTAAACAATGGCGAAATAACTGAGCAGGGTACACATGAAGATTTGACTTTTAAAAGAGGAGAATATTATCAGTTGGTAAAAAATCAATTGGAATTAGGTAACTAAACTTTAAACAATGCCAATTCAGGATCAAACCTCAATAAGGAGCGAAGAGATAAGAGAGTTTATCAGCCACCGCCCCGGCTTTTTTATTCGTTGGGGTATTCCGGTTTTCTTTTTTGTGCTGGTTGCCATTGCTATTGGCAGTTGGTTTATTCAATACCCTGACATTGTACAGGCACGGGCTGGAATAAAATCAATCAATTCTCCTAAAGAAGTAATTGCAAAAAATGGAGGCCGGCTTGTAAAAATTTTTATAGCAGATAATGTAGAAGTAATCCAAGGAACAATTATTGGTTATATCGAAAGTGTAGCCAGCCATGATGAAGTATTACGTTTATCAGGCATTTTAGATACGCTGCAATATTTTACTGACAATAATCAACTGGAAGAAATACCCCGGTTCTGGAATTCTTCAAAGCAATCTTTTATTCATTTGGGGGAATTGCAACAGTCGCATCAAAATTTTATGCAAGGATATACAAGTTTTAAAGATTACCTATCAACTGGTTTTTATATAGCTAAAAAGAATATACTGAAAAAAGATTTAGACAACACAAAGAAATTACTGGAAACACTGTACGAACAAAAAGGTTTACAAAAAGAAGATATGGAACTGACCGTACAGAATTATAATGTACATGATACATTGCATAAGGAAACATTAATAAACGATCTTGATTTTAGAAACCAAAAAAGTCAGTTGATTGGCAAAAAAATGAATGTACCACAGATGAACGCCGCCATTATCAATAATCAGAATCAGCAAAACAGTTTGCAAAAAGAAATGATGGAAGCTGACAACCAGGTAGTACAACAGAAAGCAATATTTATTCAATTGATCAATAGCTATAGAAACATGGTGGAAGAATGGAAACAAAAATATTTGTTGATTGCCCCTGTAAATGGAAAATTTGTTTACGCAGGGTTCTTAGAAGAAAACCAGCAACTGCAGGCAAATCAGGCAATCGGATTTATTACAAACGAAAGCAACAGCTATTTTGTAGAAATGCTAATACCACAAACCAATTTTGGAAAAGTAAGGCCCGGCCAGGATGTATTGCTGAAATTTCCCAGCTATCCCTCGCAGGAATTTGGCAGTGTAAAAGGAAAAATAGAGTATATAAAAACTATTCCGGTGGATAGTGGTTATCTCGCAAAAGTTTTATTGCCCAATGGTCTTATAACAAATTATAAAAAAACATTATTCTTTACACAAGGTATGGTGGCGCAGGCAGAAATTATAACTGAGAAAAGAAGATTGTCAGACAGATTTATAAAAGGATTAAGGGATTTAGTTGAATAAAACAAATAAGAAGGGGGTTGTAAAATACAACACCCTGTAAAAATTGTTATATCAATAATTAGTACAAACTTTAATTATAAATTTTTCTTGCAAGAAAACAGGCTTTATTGCATGTGCCTGACCTTTAGGTGAAGTACTTATTCCTTAATTCTTAAATTTATTTATTATGAAAAAATTAGAAAGGTATGAACTGAAAAATCTCAAAGGAGGGCTCTTACCCCCCGGACAATGCAGGCTCACTTGGACAAGTGCACCTACAAGTAGCCCCAATGGCACTCTATCTTTGACCTATACGGAGGTATATTATATAAATGCTACCGGAGCATGCACCCAACACTCTACTCAGGCAAATACAACCTGCCTGCAAATATTATCAGATAAGAATCAAACAGGTGATTCATGTGGATATGATTGTGGTTGTGATGGATGGGGTCAATAACAAAAAAAATCTACTTCAATCTTTCCGAAGTAGGTTTTTTTTATAATAAAATATTTAATTGTTAATAAATTCGCTATGAGAATTTTAATTCTTGTTGGTTTTCTCACCTTAATAAATTGTAATCATAGAAATGCAACTAATTTTTCCAAGACAAACAATAGTTTTGGTACTGCAACTATTATAGTACAAATGTCGGGTAACAGTGCAATTGCACTGCAGTATTTGGATACACTTTATAGAAATACCTCATTAGAAATTAAAAACAGAACTGATACTGATATAATTGTAAAAAAAGAAGTTCATATTGACAAACCAACTGTTTTTTCGTTTAATGAATACAGAAATCCTGGTTTTTTTAATACTTACTACATATTAGAGCCAGGAGATTCATTATTCCTTTCATATAAGAATAATGAACTTAAAACCCTGAATAATAATTCAAAAAACAGCGCCCTGGAAATCATATATGGTAAACGCAATACTGAGAAGGACCGCAAGGAATTTTCATTTATCAATATTCAAACCCTTATTGATTCAGCTAAAAACATATCCAAATTGTCAGAAAAAAGAATTGCTGACCTTTCTCTAAAGAATAATTGGAGTAAAGATTTTTCTGATATACTAATAGAATACAATAGATTGAATACTTATCATACAATTTTTAAGATTAATTATAACAGCAAAATAAAAAATAACTCAAACCTTAAGTTATTAGAAACTGTATTTAAAGAAGTGCTAAAGGAAAAGCAAATCCTTGATAACATATCCTGTCCCCAAATAAAATCACTTCTTTTTTACATGGTATCGTACTCAACATTCAGAAATAATTATCCGCCGAAAGATCTTTTTGAAACCCTAGCGCTGTTAGACACCAGTTTTCATAAAAAAAAGTATTTAGATGGGTTTATATACGATGTATTGGTAAATAATAAAGATATTGCTACCATTAAAGACAGGCAGGCTGCTTTGATAAAATTAGATAATATCCTTTTTAATAAAAATGATTTCTTCAAATCATCCAGATTTCAAACAAAGGGTTTAGGAGAAAATGTGCTTAATTCTCCATTTGAAGATTTGAACAATAATAGAACTATTTTAAAAAACTTAATTAAAAAAGACAAAAAAATTACTTTAATAGATTTCTGGGCCAGTTGGTGTGTTCCTTGCATTGAAGAGTTACCTTATTTAAGAAAAATAAAGAAAAAATTCAGCACCCGGATAAACATACTCACTTTCAGTATTGATGAGGATGAAAAAAAATGGAAGGCAGCCAGCAAAAAGTTTCAACTCACAGAAAACTCATATCGAAACCTGAATGGAAAAGAAAGTGAATTAGTCAGGTTTCTGGAATTATATACCATACCAAGATATATTCTGATTAATGCTTATGGACAAATTATCGAAGATGATTTTTACAGGCCATCAAATAAAAAATTTGAAATTGAATTAGAAAATATTTTATCTCAATAGCGAATGACGGGTACATCATAATAAAGATTAATTTAATGTGATTCAGAATTTCATGGTCTATTTTATTACTTGAAAATAAAAAATGAAAAAGAAGCTATTTCTAATTACTTTATTTTTTTCGTTACACTCAACAACTCATTGTCAATTGCAGGTTGATACATCCCTTTCAAAGGTTTTATCTCCCGCCGGCGACTCCAACCCCAACAAAATTTTCAAAAATTTCACAGCCAAATCTGCAGATGGCAATACGTATACAACCGCCAATCTTAAAAACAAAATCACATTCATTAATTTTTGGATGGAAGCATGTGCACCCTGTATTGCCGAATTTGAACCACTCAATAGTCTTTACATTAAATATAAAAAAGACAGCAATTTCCAATTTCTTTCTTTCACATTTGAAACAACTGAAACCATTCTTAGGATTTCAGAAAAATATAAATTAAAATATCCAATCCTGCTGGTTGAAAGGGATTCCATTTATAACCTGATATTTAATCTCGGGTTTCCGACAAATATGATAACTGATAAATCGGGTAAAATCTGTTTTATTGTATCTGGTGGTTTTAATGAAATAGAAAATGCTCAAAAAGTTGTTGATACAATTTTTTCAAAGGAAATAGAAAGGCAATTGTTGAGAGCAGATTAATTAAATCAGGCTTATTCTAAGAGCCCATTAACCCCAAGCCACCCCACATTTTCCCATCCGTATATAATTCCCCATTTTGCCTTAATTTCGGGCAGTTTAAAATTCAAAATTTATAATCTTCAATAATAAAATAGTTGAAGAAATATTATTGCCTCACTTAAATGATATCATGACAAAAGTTACAGACCCTGCTTGGCATAATATTTTGGTGATAAAGTAAAGAAAGGCGACTTGCTTTCCAAAGTAAAAATAGAAAGGACTTCATGGGGTATATTTTTTAAAAATATATAACCCATAGGTTTGTTAAACAGTAATCATGTTTAATTTAATCCAATGAAACTTTTATTTTCAATTTGCTTACTATCACAGTTTATTTTACTAAATGCGCAAATTAATTTACCCCACGATAGTTTAAAAAGTAAAATAAATTCATTGGAAGGTGCAAGAAATCCTAATATTTATTTTAAAAACTTTAAGAGTTTTGCTTCCGACAGTATCTACTACACCTCGGATAGCCTAAAAAACAAAATAACTTTTGTGAATTTTTGGTTTGAATCCTGTGCACCGTGTATTGCTGAATTTGAATCTTTAAATGAGCTATACTTAAAATTCAAAAAGAATAATAAATTTCAATTTATTTCATTTACGTTTGAAACTCCATTTAATGTTTTAAGAGTTAAAAATAAATATAGTTTACAATATCCAATTATCAGCATTGCTTTAGATTCTATATATAGTCTTAATTATCAAAATGGATTCCCAACAAATATGATAGTTGATAACGATGGGAAAATAAAATATATTAAGTCTGGAGGATTCACTGATAAAGAAAGGGCAAAATCAGAAATAGAAAAATACTTTGTAACCGAGATTCATAATTTATTAGAAGTAAGATAAAGCAACGTAGAGTCTGCAAATATTAAAATAACTCAAAGCAAAGAATCGTACAATATTTCTACCGGATGCTTTGCAATTCTTCCGGTTCCATCTTTTACCTGATGCCGGCAACTGGTACCCGGTGCAGCTATAAGCGTTTCATCATCCGCATTTCTTACTGCCGGAAATAAAACAAGCTCACCCACCTTCATTGATAATTCATAATGTTCTTCTTCATAACCAAAGCTACCTGCCATACCACAGCACCCGGATGGAATAATATCAACTGTATAATTTTCAGGAAAAGAAATAATTTTTTCTGAAGCCGTAACAGATGCTAATGCTTTTTGCTGGCAATGACCATGCAGTTTTATTTTCTTTTTTTCTTTTGTAAATAATTCTTTGTTGACATTTCCATTCTCCATTTCGGATGCGAGAAACTCATCCACCATAAAAACATTTTTAGAAAGTGCTTTTGCAGCTTCCAGGTTTTCATCATTGGCTAAATCAATATACTCATCACGGAAAGTAAGGATAGCTGATGGCTCCACTCCGATTAAAGGAGTTTCGGAACTAACAACTGAAGCAAGCAATAAAATATTTTTATTAGCAATCTTTTTTGCAGTTCTTAATAATCCTTTCGATAACCAGGCTCTGCCACTTTCTTCATGAGGTGGAATAATTACATTGTATCCCAACTTTTCCAACAATAAAATTGCCTTTATCCCAATCTCAGTATCATTGAAGTTGGTAAACTCATCGCAAAAGAAATAAACAGTTTTTATTATTTGCTTTTTGCTTCTTGTTTCTTTTTCTTTATCATGCTTTTTGTACCAATTCTTTAAAGTTGTTTTATAAAGTTTGGGCATTGATCTTTCAATTGCAAAACCAGATAAACTTTTTATCCATTTACTTACAACTTTATTTGTCATTATAAAATTGTACATACCCGGCCATACACTTCCTAACTGCGATGATTTATTATACCATGCAATCAACCTTGATCGGAATGGTATTCCATTTGCATCATAGTAATGTTGTAAAAATTCTGCTTTTAGTTTTGCCACATCTACATTACTGGGACATTCAGATTTGCAACCTTTACAACTCAAACACAAATCCATTACATCATAAATCTCTTTATGATCATACCGGTTCATTTTATCTGAGTTCGTTAAAAACTCACGAAGAATGTTTGCCCTTGCTCTTGTTGTATCTTTTTCATTTCTTGTAGCCATGTACGAAGGGCACATGGTGCCACCACTCAACTGCGTCTTACGGCAATCACCACTTCCATTACACTGTTCTGCATGTTGTAATATGTCTTGATTATGAAAACGGAATATTGTTTTAAAAGCAGGTGTTTGTTGCCCCGGCGTATAGCGGAGCATTGTATTCATCGGCGGTGTATCCACAATTTTGTTTGGATTAAAAATATTATTGGGGTCCCAAACTCTTTTTATTTCTTTCAGCAGATTATAATTTTTTTCACCTACCATCTGTTTTATAAATTCTCCCCGCAGCCGTCCATCACCATGCTCACCACTCAATGAACCATTATATTTTTTAACCAGTGTTGCTATTTCTTCTGCAATGGTTCTGAACAAACGGTTTCCTTCTTCTGTTTTTAAATTAATGATGGGACGTAAATGAATTTCACCAGAGCCGGCATGTGCATAATGCACCGAATACAGATTATGCTTTTTTAAAATTTCATTAAAGTCCCGGATGTATGCAGGCAAATCATTTACATCAACCGCTGTGTCTTCGATTACAGGAACAGCTTTTTCATCGCCCGGCAAATTGCCAAGCAGACCAAGCCCTGCTTTGCGGAGTGTCCATATTTTTTTTGTATCGGCCCCAAACAATAAAGGAAAATGATAGCCCAGCCCTGCTGCTCTCATTTCTGCTTCGCATTGTTGAGCATCTGCAATTACTTCGGCTTTACTATTTCTTGCAAATTCAATTACCAGTATTGCACCGGGATCTCCTTGTACAAAAAAACGATTCTTCATCTGCTCGATATTATTCTTGGTACACTCCAATATATAATGATCGATTAATTCGCTTGCACTGATATTATATTTCAACGCAATTAAATTTGCCCTTAACGACTCATCAATAGAATTGAAATGCACACAAAGCAACCCGGTTTCTTTGGGTGGCAACGGAACTACATTTAATTTTATTTCAGTTATAAAAGCAAGTGTACCTTCTGAACCTGCAAGGAGCGAACAAAAATTAAAATC
>JANPEU010000444.1:0-10167 GCA_031423175.1 Bacteroidota bacterium | reverse complement strand
GAAAAATTAGGAAAAGAAATGATTGGGTTTTTACCAAAAGGAGTAAAGAAAGCTTTTGTTCAGATGGAGTTTGTTGTAGATAAAGATGGTGTGCCGGTAAATTTTAAAGTACTGAAAGGAATAAATGATATTGATTTTATAGATGAGCTGATCAACCGGATGGAGAAAATGCCTGAATGGCAACCTGCTATTTTACATGACAAACCGGTAGCTAAAAAAATGGTGCAGACAATTACCGTCGAAATACCAGAGAAAAAAGAAGATTGGTAAGCCCCTATCTCCGCCAACTGGCGGAGTGTATTAGACTTTTAATTATAAAATTAGCTACTGTATCAATGACTGGATCGTTTCCGTTGTTCTTTGTTGCAATAAAATTTTCTTCCCCTCAGTTAATTTGTCAAATACATCACGGTTGTAATGACGTATCGTAAGCAGGGATAAATTATTTGTAACCTTTACATCAAATATGACTGATGCTTCCAAAGCAAGTTTTTCTATTTTCTCATGCCAATTATCTAATACAGCTGTAAAACTAATAGCTCCGTTTTGTGTAAGGTTGGGTTTTAAATTATATTTTTCAAATAAATGATAAAGTGTACCTACATGATGCTCGCCAACAAAAGAAAAATCTTTTGAAATCATTTCCAGCATTACCTGGTTTTCTTTTAATACAATAATAGGCGGCAGTTTTTTTACTACTTGATTATGAATTACAGTTCCTGGCAATTCTGCATTTAAAAAACACTTTACATAGAGTGGAATATTTTTATTCTGCAATGGTTTAATTGTTTTTGGATGTATTACCTGCGCACCATAATACGCCATTTCAATTACTTCGCTATAATTCAATTCATGTATGGGTTGTGCTTCGGGAAATTGTTTGGGGTCAGCATTCATCACACTTTCCACATCTTTCCAGATGGTTTGGCTTTCGGCATCAAGCATATTTGCAAAAACAGATGCAGAGTAATCGCTTCCTTCTCTGCCTAGTGTAGTACTTTCATTTTCGTCGGTACTACCGATAAAGCCCTGCGTTAAAATAATATCTGAAGATTGAAATAAGGGAACAATGGAGCTTTGCACTTTTGAACTGGTAAACGTCCAGTCAATATTCGCTTCACGAAAATTATCATCGGTTCTGAAAATATCCCGCACATCTATCCAATGATTCTTTATTCCGGTTTCATTCAGATAATGACTTACGATAGCAGTTGATATTAATTCCCCGATGCAAACAATCTGATCATAATAATAATCATACTCACGGACAGGTTTATCATACAGCAGCCATTCTACTTCGGTAAAAAAATCTTTTAGTTGCTGCTCACATGCCAGGTAATTTGTTACCAACACATATTTTGATGTATTCAGATGCTGACTCTTAATTTGCTCAAACAACTGAAGGGCTTCATCTTTTTTTGAATTGTAAAAAGCATCCACTACTTTCTCAAGTGCATTGGTTGTTTTACCCATGGCAGAAATAACGACAAGAATTTTTTTGCCGGAAAATTTTTTAAGAATATCGCCAACATTTTTTATTCTTTCAATACTATTTACCGATGCACCTCCGAATTTGAACACGTTCATAGATATTTAATATTTTGTATTTGGGATTGAATATTT
Source organism: Bacteroidota bacterium (assembly GCA_031423175.1). GTDB lineage: Bacteria > Bacteroidota > Bacteroidia > Chitinophagales > Chitinophagaceae > VBAR01. Next base: position 8,544 of record JANPEU010000444.1, on the reverse strand, counting down.
ATGAGCGGCTCAAAGATAATACTGTATTTTCTCTCTAAGGAGAAGTGTAATAGTTAATAAACAATGTTTAATATAAATGAAATATTAAATCTTCAATCTTAAATTTTAAATCGAACGAATGCTTCCATAGCAGCATAATGGGTTAGGCCAAGGTCTGCGTAAAGATTTGCAGTTGCAGCATTTCTTTCTTCGGCTCGTTGCCAAAACTCTCTTGAGTCACTACCCATAAACGGAACCATATCTTTTTGCGACTGATGAATAAAAATTCCAAATCGTTTTTTCAATACCTGGTCGGGGCTCATTGGAATCGCCATTTCAATTTCTTCAATATTCCATTCCTGCCATGCACCTTTATAGAGCCAGAGCCAGCAATCATTTATCCAGTTATCACCGGCATTTTTAATTCGCCTCAAAGCTTCAGTTATGATGTTGAAGCAAACAATATGTGTGCCATGGGGGTCTGCAAAATCTCCGGCGCAATAAACCTGGTGTGGTTCAATTTTCCGGAGTAGCTCCATTGTTATTTTTACATCTTTTTCACTCATCGGTTTTTTCTCAATAGCTCCTGTTTCATAAAACGGAAGATTCATAAAATGAATATTCTTATCATTTAATCCAACATACCGGCATGTTGCCCTTGCTTCACAACGGCGAATCAGTCCTTTAATAGATCTGATTTTAGCAGTATCTGTTTGATTTGATTTTTTTGTTGATAGATATTTTCTTGCATCAGCTAAAATCTTACCTGATTTACTGGTATCAATGCCTGCTATTTCTTCGAAGCCAACAGCGAAATCAAGAAACCGGGTTACAAATTCATCTGTTACTGCAATATTGCCACTTGTCTGATAACCTACATGCACATCATTACCCTGATCTTGTAAACGCTGAAATGTTCCTCCCATACTTATAATATCATCATCGGGGTGAGGGGAGAAGATAATACAGCGTTTGGGATACGGTTCAGAACGTTCGGGATGTTTTGGAATATTTGCTTTTGGTTTTCCTGCAGGCCAGCCAGTGATAGAATCACGCAGCATATAGTAAACTTTAAGATTTATTTCATAAGCATCACCCTCTTCCACTAAAAGATCGCTGAGGCCATATTCATTGTAGTCACTGTTGGTTAAACTTAACACTGACTTTTTTAATTTCAATGCCATATTTACCACCGCTTTTTTAATCATCTTCGGAGTCCACTCACAATCTCCCGTAAGCCATGGCGATTTATTTCTTGTTAATTCAGATGCGGCTGCTTCATCCACATAAAAACTTACATCGTCATGATTTTGCAAAAGTGAAGCAGGGACATGTTCGGTAATATCTTCTTCAACAGTTTGTTTAATAACCGGGGATTTACCCGAACCCCAAGCCATCAAAATTATTTTTTTTGCTTTTAAAATTTCACCGATACCCATTGTAATAGCAAGCCGGGGTACTTCAGAAATATTTGCAAATTCATATGCATTAGCAATACGGGTAGTATTGTCAAGTGTTATTAATCGTGTTTTTGAATAAATGCCCGAGCCCGGTTCATTAAAACCAATATGGCCATTATTTCCAATACCCAAAATCTGCAATTCAATCCCACCTGCGTCCTTAATCATTTTTTCATACTGGCGGCAATGATCTTTTATGTTTTCTTTTTTTATTTCTCCATTGGGGATATGAATATTTTTTGGATTGATATCAATATGATTGAACAGATGCGTCTGCATAAACCGGTTATAACTTTGTAATGCATCATTGTTTATCGGGTAGTATTCATCCAGGTTAAATGTGACAACATTTTTAAAACTGAGTTTTTCTTCCCGGTGCATTCTTACCAGTTCAGCATATAAAGTTTTAGGAGTGGAGCCCGTTGCAAGACCTAACACACATTTTTCTTTTTTACTTTGTTTTTCTCTGATAAATGCAGCAATTTCTTTTGCAACTGCAATTGATCCTTGCTTTAAATCAGGAAAAATATTAACTGTAATTTTTTCAAAGGTGTCTACCATAAGTTTTATATAAATGTGTTTATGCGAATACAATCCATTGTAAGTTAGGCTCTGTTTCAAGCACTTTTGAAAAGTAAAAAGATTATTCGAGTATAATTATTAATAATTATTTACATTGCGGCTAAATTAGGAAAATATTTTATAATCATATATCTAATTTTTATTTAACTATGTCCAGCAATACAATCCGCCATTTTACACTTCCAAAGAATAGTATTGATTTTTCAAATGTTACATTAAAGGATATAAAATTAAAGAGAAAGATATTGACGATGATGAGTGAGAGTATTGAAGTAACTGTAAATGAAATTTCTGAATCACTTGGTATAAGCACTCCTAAAGCAGGTTTATTGTTAAATGAATTGGTAGAAGAAAAGCTTATTAAGGAAATTGGGAAACGTACTTCCGGGCCAGGACGAAAAGCAGTATTGTATGCTTTACGACATGACAATTGTTATTTTTTGGGTGTAGAGATAAAAAAATACAAGATCAATGTTGCATTGATGGGGTTTGATAAAAAAATCGTGAGATCAAAACTCGATATACCTTTTCTTTATCAGGAAGCTGGTGAATCTTTAAAAGAAATAGTTTTAATAATTAATAATTTTCTTGAAGAAATAAAAATTGAAAGGAGCAAAATAGCTGGTGTTGGTATCAGTGTTGCAGGACGAATAAATGTAAGGACTGGTGAAATACTAACAATATATCACTTTAGTGATGCACCTATTAAAACTATATTAGAAAATGAATTGGGTTTGCCGGTTTATCTTGATAATGATTCCCGGACAATTGCCTATGGTGAATTTTATTTTGGAAATCGCAGGCAGGAAAAGGAAGTTCTTATTATGAACCTTGATTATGGTATGGCAATTGGAATTTTTGTAAATGGTAAGCCCGTATATGGTGTTAGTGGTTATGCAGGTGAGTTAAGCCATATACCATTATTTAATAATGAAATAATTTGCTTTTGTGGAAAGAAAGGTTGTTTGGAGACCGAGGCATCCGGTAATGCACTAATCCAAAAAATTATTGAATTAATGAGTGATGGATCGAATAGCATTTTAAAAAAAGTACTGAATAAAAAAGGGTTCCTTGAATTAGAAGATGTACTTCAAGCAGTTGAAAAAGGTGATAATCTTACTTTACAAGCAACAAGTATTATTGCAGAAAAGCTGGGACGGGGTCTGGCAATAACTATTAATATTTTTAATCCTGAACTTATAATTATCGGAGGTGCCCTTAGTGCCATCGGAGATCCATTACTTTTACCTTTAAAAAATTCAATTATTCACCACTCGTTAAACTTGGTGAATGCTGACACAAACGTGGTTTTATCCAATCTGCATTATAAAGCAGGTTTGTTGGGAAGTTGCCTATTGGTAAGAGATAAAGTATTGGGTATTCTTCAATTTTAAGATGTGATTTTTTTGAAATCCAGTTAGTAAAAAATATTATTAATTAGATGTGGATAAAAAAAAATATTAGTAATTAGGGATGCATATATATTTACAACTTGTTTCTACCTATTTTTTTTAAAACCAAATTACAATGCTATGTCTAAAATTTTAAAATGCTTGCTATTCCTATTTTTTGGATATAGTGCAGCAGCTCAAACCCGACAACTAAATGGGGTTGTAAATGATCCTTCAAATCAAGCAGTAGCTTCAGCAACTTTGAAAGTGAAAGGTGGTACTGCAACAACTACAACTAATGCTGAAGGAAAATTTAGTTTCTCAGTTCCCGTTGGAAGTATTGTTCTTCAAGTTTCATCTGTAAGTTTTGAGCCAATGGAAATATCAGTTTCGGGTAGTGATAATAATATTTCTATTTCTTTAGTTTTATCGAATAACAGTTTAGATGAAGTAGTTGTAACAGCACTTGGAGTTAAACGTGAAAAGAAAGCATTAGGATATTCTGTTCAGGAAGTAGGTGGTAAAAATTTTACGGAAGCTCGTGAGAATAACCTTGTAAATAGCTTGTCAGGTAGAGTAGCAGGACTTCAACTATATAAAACAGGTAATGGCCCTACCGGTTCAACCAGAATTGTAATTCGCGGAAACAACTCATTGGGTGGAAATAACCAACCACTTATTGTAGTTGATGGTATTCCAATGGATAATTATCAAACAGCAAATAACCAGGGCGAATATGGTTCATTTGATGGTGGTAATGGTATCTCTGATATCAATCCGGATGATATTGAAACATTAACAGTATTAAAAGGACCAGCTGCTGCAGCACTTTATGGTACTCGTGGTGGTAATGGTGTAATATTAGTTACTACAAAAAAAGGTGCAGCAAGAAAAGGATTAGGCATTAAGTACAGTACAAATTATGTAATTGATAATCCCTTATTATATACCGATAATCAAAGTGAATATGGACAAGGGGCAAACGGTATTTTTGATGTAAAAAGCCAATCAAGCTGGGGACCAAAAATTACCGGGCAAAATATTGTTGATTGGAGAGGTAAAACTGTTCCAATGTCAGCAGATAAGAATGATCTTAAAAATTTTCTTAATACAGGGCAAACCTGGACAAATTCTTTGGATGTTACAGGTGGCAGCGATAAAACAAATTTTAGGTTAGGTTATACAAACGTTGATAATAAAGGTCTGTTGCCAAATACCAGTTTAAAAAGAAACCTGATAACACTCAGAGTAAATTCTGAATTAACCAGCAAGCTTTCAATCGATGCTAAAATCAGTTATACAAAACAAAATACAAAAAACAGACCTCAGACTTCCGGAAGCCCGAGCAATGTTTTTGCTCAGTACGCCGGTTTGCCACGGTCAGTTCATTTAGCTGATATGAATCCATGGTCAGATATTTTTGGCCATCAAATTTTGTGGGCACCAGAAGCATACAGTACTTTAAGAAATCCATACTGGGTATTAAATGAAGATTTTAATTTAGATCAAAGCGATCGTTTTTTAACAATGGTTGCTTTCGATTATAAATTTACCAGCTGGTTAAAATTAAAACTACGTCATGGCATGGATATGAGACAAGCCTTTGCTGAATCTGCCAGTGCTTTTGGTATCTATAATAATAACCCGGGATCACCAACTTTTAATTTTGGTTCTGGTTATGGTGCAGGCAGATCAAGAACTGTAGAAGGCAATGCAGATTTTTTATTATCAGCCAATAAAAAAATAAGTGATTTCGATTTAGGATTAAGTGTTGGTGGCAACCAGCAACGGTCTAATTATAATACTACTGGTGGAAATACGGGCAATCTTGATTTACCTGGTGTTTATAATTTAGCAGTAGGTGCAAATCCAAGACCTTACAGTTACAAAGCTGAGTCAAGATTAAATTCTTTATATGCATTTCTAAATGCTTCATACAATAACTATTTATTTTTAGATGTTACATTCAGAAATGACTGGTCATCTACACTTTCGCCTGCTAACAGAAGTTTCAATTACCCTTCATTCAGCGGTTCTCTGATTGTAAATGATATGCTCAAAAAATCATTTAATACAAGTTTACCAGATTTTATTTCTTTCTTTAAAATCCGGGGTGGTTATGCTGAGGCTGGAAATACAATTGCGCCATATAGTTTAGATCCCTCTTACGGTATTTCAAGGGGAGTCTTCAATGCGATTATAACCAGTCCGCCATCTACTCTTGTAAATCCAGATATTCTTCCTGAAATTATTAAATCGCAGGAATATGGATTTGATCTCCGGTTTATGAAAAACAGAATTGGGTTGGATTTTACGTATTATAAAAAGAATGCATTTAATCAAATCCTTTCTTTACCAGTACCTCCAGCAACCGGATTTAGCAATAAGATTGTTAATGCCGGTAATGTTCAGAATACGGGGTATGAGTTTGTCGTTAACGCAAATATCGTAAAAGCTAAATCAGGTTTGAATTGGGATCTTTTAATTAACTATAACCATAATGTTAATAAAGTTTTATTGCTACATCCTGAAACAAAAACGTATTTATTACAAAGTGATGTTGCTTCAAGAGCAATACGTATCGCCGCAAACGAAGGAGAACCATTTGGAAATATTTATGGTCGTGATTTTGCCCGCAATGCAAACGGTGAAATTATAGTAGAGCTTGATGGTACGCCTAGAAAGTCAGAAAATAAGAATACACTATTAGGTAATTATCAACCTAAATACACAATGGGAATTTCAAATTCAATTTCTTATAAAGGAATTGTTCTTGGTTTTCTTATTGATATACGTAAAGGAGGACAATTCTATAGTCAAACATTAGCCTATATGCATGCTGCAGGTACAGCCGCAGGTACACTGCCATTTCGTGAAGGCGGGTTAATCGTTGTAGGTGTAAAACCTGACAATACAAAAAACTCAACACCTATTACTTCCCAGCAATACTGGTCAAAAGTTGCAGGAGCTGAGCCAGTTGCTTCCTTATTTATATATGACGCAAGTAATACACGTTTAAGAGAACTAACTTTAGGTTATAGCATACCCAATAATTTATTAGGTAAATTACCTATAAGAAATGTTACTTTGAGTCTGGTTGGAAGAAATCTGTGGTTGATTAAAAGCAATATACCTGGAATTGATCCCGAATCATCTTTTACAACTACAAATGCACAAGGATGGGAGAATGGGGCATATCCTTCAACAAGATCTCTTGGATTCAATCTTAAATTAGAATTTTAATAATAAACCATTTAAAAAAAATAATTATGAGAAAAATATTTTTAAAATCAAAATGGTACATGCTTATCGGCGGTGTTATTGGATCAATCGTTTTATACAGTTGCACAAAAGGGTTTGATAAAGCCAATAAGGATCCCAATACATTTCCGGGTTCAGTAGTTGATCCAAGCTTTCTATTACCGGGGGTTTATAAGGCTTCTGTTCTAGATCCGGGTATGCATGAAAGAATGACTCAACTTACCAATGATATTTTTGCCCAGTATTCCTCCAATGAAGGCTTTAGCACACAGCAAGGCAAAACCAATGATGAATGGATTACTGAATACTATACCAGTTATCACAGTAGATTTATTGCCTCATTAAATTTAGCTATACGATTGGGTAAAGCAAAGCCTTATCCAACTAATGATATGCAGATTGCACGGATCTGGCGTTGCTGGGTTTATGCACGTGCCACTGATCTTTGGGGAGATATTCCATATTTTAAAGCAGCAGATGGTTCTGGTGAAAACGCTCCATATGACAAGCAGGAGTTGATTTATAAAGACATGCTGAAAGAATTAAAAGAAGCTGCAGCAGGTCTATCAGCAAGTAACCCAAAACAACTACCAGGTCAGGATTATGTATATAATGATAATATAACAAAATGGAAAAAATTTGCAAACTCACTTCGTTTAAGATTAGCAATGCGAATTACACAAGCAGATATTGCAACAGCGAAGCAGAACGCTGAGGAAGCGATAGCCGGAGGACTAATGGCAGATGCAAGTGATGCTTGTCTTGTTTCAAGTAGTGATGTAGCTTTTGGTTGGGGCAATGCATATCAATACACTTATTATTATGGTTGGGGCTCAGAAGCAATGAGTCGCTCAATGGAAAATTTATTGACAGGTTTAGGTGGCCAGCCTTTTGCAAACCCTCCGGCAGGAGCTGTTGTTGATGATCCAGGAATTGTTCTGCCCGGATCAGATGAAAATACTTTTGATCCAAATAAAAATAAATTTAAATTAGGGATACCCTCAAAAGTTGATCCCCGCGGCCCAATTTATTTTGAACCTTCTTCAGATGCATCAGGAGCTAATCCTGCTGCAGTTATCAACGGATCACCAATTGATGCAAGAAAACGCTGGCATGGTACACCTGCTGGCCTTTCCTCATCTGCAAGGGGCAAAGCGCAATATACAATTACAAATCAGGCAAGGATGGGGAGCAGATTTAGAGTTCCAGACAGACCCTATGAAGTAATGACTTATCATGAAGTTTGTTTACTGGTGGCTGAAGCAGCACAAAGAGGATGGTCAGTTGGTGGTGGCACTACCAAACTATGGTATGAAAAAGGTATTACTGCATCTATGAAATGGCATGGTGTTCCCGATGCAACGATTGCAGCCTACCTGGTTTCAAATGATGAAAATACATATGGCACTACTTCAAACTGGAGTTTTAATTCAGGTAAATCATTTTTAGGCAGACCCGTTGATGATGGATTAAGTAAAATCATTACACAAAAATATATTGGTATATTCCCTGATGGTGGTTGGGAAGCCTGGGCTGATCACAGAAGATTGCACTTGCCGGTTTTAATACCTTTTGCAGCACCAGATGCAACTGCAGTTTCCGCATCTGATGGCGGTCCGGGTAATTTCATGAAAAGAATTACTTATCCTTCAAGAGAAGCTTTAAACAATAAAACATTTTATGATCAGGCCGTTGCTCAACAAGGACCAGATGTTGAGAAGACACGTGTCTGGTGGGATAATTAAATTTGTAAGCATAAGCAGTTTTTTTATTTTAAAAGAATGGAGTTTCTACTCTATTCTTTTTTTTGTACTAATAAGAAGCATTTAACTTGCTTATAAAATTAATTTATATGGTAAAAGTAAAGTTTA
>JANPEU010000443.1:0-7377 GCA_031423175.1 Bacteroidota bacterium | reverse complement strand
GAAACGCAAAGCCAGCTATTTTCTTTTTCAGTAAAAGATAATGGAATCGGTATTTTGCAAACAGAGTTAAAAAAGATTTTCAAACGATTTTACAGAATTAAAAAAGGGGATACCTATACAACAAAGGGATTTGGACTTGGGTTGAATTTTGTAAAAACGATTCTTGATGCACATCATGGTAAGGTTACGGTTGAAAGCAGGCCGGATAAAGGAAGTATTTTTAAAGTTGAATTGCCTGTTCATTAAAATTTATAGTTTGCTATGACAGATAAAACCAAAATATTAGTTGCTGAAGATGATTTACAACTTGGGTTTATAATAAAAGACAGCCTGGAAGATCTTCAGTTTGAAGTTATCAATTGTCCTGATGGAGAAGTGGCCTGGGAATATTTTCAAAAAAAGAAGCCTGACCTGTGTATACTGGATGTAAATATGCCGTATAAAGACGGGTACACACTGGCAAAAAAAATAAGACAGAAAAGTGACACCATACCGATTCTTTTTCTTACGGCAAAATCATTGGAGGAAGATATCTTAAAGGGGTTTGCTGCCGGTGCTGATGATTATATCGTAAAGCCATTCCGGATGAAAGAACTGATTTCGAGAATAAATGTTTTTCTGAGAAGAAATAAGATGTTGATGCAGACAACACAGAAAAATTACATATTTGGTAATACAATTTTTATCCCGGATGAATTGAAACTGAAATGCGACGATGAAACTATTCTCATTACACAAAAAGAAAAACAACTGTTGGAGTTTCTATGCCTTCATCCAAACATTCTATTAAAAAGGAATGATATCTTATTAAATGTTTGGGGCAAGAATGATTTCTTCCTGGGGAGAAGCATGGATGTTTTTATTAATAAACTGAGAAAATACCTGAAAAACGCAGATCGGATAACCATTGAAACGGTACATGGCGTTGGTTTCCGTTTCCTAACAGAAAATTAGAAAGTTGAAAAGTGGGTATTTAGCATTTACAATACTTACTGCAGAATGAACCCATACTTTATCTACTTCGATCAAACCGGTACTCCTTCAAACGGATCATTGAAAGTAGTTGCAAAACAGGTTTCATTATTTCCTATACTTCCGGCAGTAACATGGAATTTTAAATTCTGAGTTTTGCCGTGTTTTCTGCAGGTATAAATCAGACGGGTGAAAAAGACAATAAAAATATTGATAAGGGGAGGCAACGTTTTAGTGGTTTTTAAACGATTGCTATTTTTAGGCAGTAATTATTTACCTTTAATGTATAATAATTATTAAAAAAAGGGGAAAACAACCCGCTTAACTTATTATCCACAACCCTTCTGAATAAAAGCAATTTCATATCAATTTGAGAAACCGTAAATATTCATCATTTAAAATTTACGGAAATGAAAAAAAGTTACAAACTAAAAAACCTTACTGTTTATTTTGTTTTGCTCCTGCTTTCTCTCAGCATTCATATTACAGCAACGGCGAATCTCTATCCTTTTAACGCTACTTTTTCCGGAGCCAATGAAGTTCCTCCCAATGCATCAACCGCCACCGGGTCAATTGTTGGAGTTTATAATGATGTAACGAACACCATTTTTTACACGATTACTTTCAGTGGTATGTCTTCAAATACCACTAATGCACATTTTCATGCACCGGCACTTCCGGGTGTTGCTGCGGGTGTTATGCTTGGTCATGCGGGGTTTCCTTTAGGTGTTACATCTGGCACCTATTCAAAGTCTGATGTATTAACCGCCGCACAGGAAACGAATCTGTTTGCAGGGTTGGTGTATTCCAATTTACATACCACCACTTTTCCTGGTGGGGAGCTTAGGGCACAAATAGTTCTGGGTGCTGCATCAGCCGATATTTTTTCTTTTAATAAAACTTATAGCGGTGCGCAGGAAGTGCCACCCAATGCATCGCCGGCAACAGGAACTATTGTGGGAGCATACAACAGTTTAACGAATACAATTTTTTATACCATTAACTTTAGCGGTTTAACAGCTAACACGGTTGCAGCACATTTTCATGCACCGGCAATTCCGGGAGTAAATGCATCCGTGATTATTGCCCATGTTGGTTTTCCTACAGGAGTTACTTCCGGCACCTATTCAAAATCTGATGTGTTAACTGCTGCACAGGAAACTCATTTGCTTGCCGGGTTAGTTTATTCCAATATTCATACATCAGCATTTCCGGGAGGTGAGATAAGAGCACAAATATTTTTTGATGCACCATTTATTGCACCTACGCTTACATGTCCGAATATTACTGCGCCAAATGATCCGGGTCTTTGTTCACGTTCCGTTACGCTTGCTCCAACTGTAACAGGCACACCTGCACCTACAGTAGCTTATAAGATCGGAAATACTGTAATTACTTCTCCGTATACTTTTCCAGTTGGTGTAACTACTGTTACTGTCACTGCACTAAACGGCGGGGGATTTGCTACATGCACATTCACTGTTACTATTAATGATGAAGAAGCACCGGTCATCAGTAACTTAAGTGCCAGCCCCAATATGCTTTGGCCACCGAACCATAAAATGAAAGATGTAACTGTTAATTATACTACCACTGATAATTGTCCCGGCCCTATCACCTGTGCATTAAGTGTATCAAGCAATGAAGCTGTAAATGGACTGGGTGATGGTAATACTGCTCCTGACTGGATGGTACTGGATGACCATCATGTAAAACTAAGAGCAGAACGATCTGGCACTGGCGATGGAAGAGTATATACTATCACAGTAAGATGCAGTGATCAATATACGAATGTAAGAACCAGAACAACTACAGTTTCTGTTCCTCACAATATGTCAATTACTTCAAAAAATAGTATAAATGAAGTACTACCTGAAAGCAAGTTAACTGTACAGGTTGCAAACCCTGCCCGTACTGTTTTTACACTTAATATTCAATCTGGTACCAGTAATGAAAAAATTTCTGTAAGATTATTTGATATAAACGGAAAATTAGTAGATACCAGAAATAATCTTTCTGGAACACAAACACTCAATATCGGTAGATCACTCAAGGCTGGGATTTATATTGCAGAAATTAAACAGGGCATTGAATTAAGAAAAATAAAATTGGTGAAAATAGAATAAGAATCAAGATCCTTTTTAATACATCCGAGACCGCCTCACAAATAGATGAGACGGTCTTTTTTATAAAAAAATACACTTCATTCAAAATAAAATTTATCTTTCGACAAATTAATTGATATGAAAAAATTTCTTTCAACGCTGCTGATGGTTACTGTGGTATTTTTTTTATCGGCACAAGACAAAGCAGATGTGACGGCTGTAAATAAACTAAAAGATGAAGGATTGAATAAATCAAAAGTAATGGACTTTGCTTTTCATCTGACTGATGTCAGTGGTTCAAGGCTTACAGGTTCCCCGGGTTTTTTAAGAGCCGCCAATTGGGCAAAAGATGAATTGATGAAAATGGGTTTGGTAAACGCACAACTGGAGCCATGGGGCGATTTTGGAAGAGGATGGCAACAGGAGAAATGTTATGTGGCAATGACTGCTCCTTATTATCAATCTTTGATAGCCATACCCCGTGCATGGACAGGTAGTACACCAGGAAAAAAATCTTTAAAGAGAGAAGTTGTTTTGGTAAAAGCAAAAGATACTGTTGAACTGTTGCAATATGCAGGAAAGTTAAAGGGTAAAATTGTGATGGTATGGTCTCCTGTTCAATTAAAGCCATCTTTTGAAGCGGATGGAAAACGTTTTGCAGATAGTACACTCGATAAAATGGCGAAAGCTGAATTGCGCCAACCCGGACAAGGGCAAGGTCAAAACAGAACTGCTGGACAACAGGGCGGACAGCAAGCTAACTTTATGAGCCAGTTTGCTATACAACGCAGAATAAATGAAATGATTAATAAAGAACAACCTGCTTTGATATTAGGATTGAGTGGAAACGGAAACGATGGAACTATTTTCGTAAGCAGTGGCGGTTCTTATGCAAAGGATGCAGTAATTCCACCGGCATCGGTAATGCTTTCAAGCGATGATTTTCTACGCATACAAAGAATGGTGGACGCCGGTACACCTGTAACACTTGATGTTGATGTAAAAACTAAATTTTATACCGACGATATAAAAGGATATAATGTAGTGGCTGAAATTCCTGGAACAGATCCGATTTTAAAAGATGAAATCGTTATGCTTGGCGGACATCTTGATTCCTGGCATGGAGCTACCGGTGCTACTGATAATGCTGCAGGCTGCTCCGTAATGATGGAAGCAGTTCGAATTTTACAATCAACCGGTATGAAACCTAAACGCACTATCCGCATTGCATTGTGGAGTGGCGAAGAACAAGGTTTGTTTGGTAGCCGCAATTATGTAAAAAATCATTTTACAGATTCTGTTGCTAAGAGCAAAGTTTCGGCATATTATAATCTGGATAATGGCACTGGAAAAATTCGTGGTATCTATCTTCAGTCAAATCCAAATGTAAAAGATTTGTTTACTGCCTGGCTTGAACCCTTTCATGATATGGGTGCAAAAACAGTTACAATCAGTAATACAGGCGGCACCGATCATCAGGCATTTGATGGAGTAGGTATTCCCGGTTTTCAGTTTATACAAGACCCGATTGAGTATGATACCAGAACCCATCATACCAATATGGATACATACGATCATTTAATTGCTGATGATTTGAAACAAGCATCGGTTATTGTTGCATCATTTGTATATCATACAGCGCAGCGGGCTGAGAAGTTGCCAAGAAAAACAACAACAGCACCCCGAGCATTTTAGTTTTTCTGAAATATATTTAAAAAGCCCTTTGGTTTTTACCAAAGGGCTTTTGTTTTCTTATTCTATAAAAAAATATTCTCTTCTTACGATGCAAACTATTTTTTATCGATACCCGGAATCAGATGTTTGTACTTTGCATAAACCGAATCAGCAATCTTTACTCCGTTTATAATCATTCCACCATTTGTTATTTCAAGTGTATAATCTTTATTAATCAAACCATCTTTTTCCAATGCTGTAGCCAATGCATTATTATTCATTTCAACAGTTACCGAAGTTGTGTTTGTAGAATCGGATACACGTACTTCTTTAATCATAATATTATTGTTAGTCGTAGCATTTGCTTTACCACCATACATACCTGCAAGGGTAGGAGCAATAACCAATGAAACAATTGACATCAGTTTAATTAAGATATTCATAGAAGGGCCTGAAGTATCTTTAAAAGGATCACCCACCGTATCACCCGTAACAGATGCTTTATGTGGTTCAGATTTTTTATAATACATCACACCTTTTATATCAACACCTTTTTCAAAACTCTTTTTTGCATTATCCCATGCGCCACCTGCATTGTTCTGAAACATGCCCATCAATACACCGCTTACTGTAGCACCGGCAAGAAATCCACCCAATGCTTCGGGGCCTATAAGAAAACCAACCAGTAATGGAGATACGATTGCTATAGCACCGGGCAACATCATTTTTTTTAGCGATGCCTTTGTTGAGATGGCAACACATTTATCATATTCAGGCTTACCCGTGCCTTCCATAATACCCGGAATCGTTTTGAACTGACGGCGAACTTCTTCTACCATAGCCATTGCTGCTTCACCTACTGCACGTATAGCAAGCGATGAAAAAATAAATGGAATCATACCACCAACAAATAAACTTGCTAATACTGGTGCTTTATAAATATCTATTCCTTCTATTTTTAAATTTCCGTCTTTACCATTAAATATTCCAACATACGCTGCAAATAAAGCCAGCGCAGTTAATGCAGCAGAAGCAATTGCAAATCCTTTCCCGGTAGCCGCAGTTGTATTACCTACTGCATCTAATACATCTGTTTTTTCACGAACTTCTTTTGGCAACTCACTCATTTCTGCAATACCACCTGCATTATCTGCAATAGGACCAAATGCATCTATTGCTAATTGCATAGCAGTAGTTGCCATCATACCTGCTGCTGCAATTGCTACTCCATACAAACCTGCGCAAGCATAAGAACCCCAGATACCACCAGCTAAAACAAGTATTGGTAAAAATGTTGATTCCATACCTACAGCCAAACCACCAATAACATTTGTAGCATGACCCGTTGACGATTGACGAATGATAGAATTAACAGGGCCTTTGCCCATAGCAGTATAATATTCAGTAATGATACTCATCAATGCACCAACTACTAAACCAACTGCAATAGCTCCAAGTACTCCCCATTTAGTAAATTCAATCCCACGAAGTGACATTGTTTCAGGCAAAACAAAATAAACCAAAGCTGCAGACGCAATTCCGGTTAAAATAATAGAACCCCAGTTGCCCATATTCAAAGCCTTCTGCACATTATCTGTATTGATGCCGGCTGCATCGCTTACACGAACAAACCAGGTACCTACTATAGAAAATAAAATTCCAATACCTGCAATCAACATGGGAAGAACAATTGGTGACATACCACCTAAACCATCCGTACCATTTACAATCAGTGTTTGTTGACCCAAAACAATTGTTGCCAGTACTGTTGCTACATAACTTCCGAATAAATCGGCACCCATACCTGCTACATCACCTACATTATCTCCAACATTATCTGCAATGGTTGCCGGGTTACGGGGATCATCTTCAGGAATACCAGCTTCTACTTTACCAACTAAGTCAGCACCTACATCGGCTGCTTTTGTATAAATACCACCACCCACACGGGCAAATAATGCAATACTTTCTGCACCTAAAGAAAATCCGGTAAGTACTTCAACAGTTTTTAGCATTTCAGCACTTCCTACTTCTGCATCGGGTGCAAATATTTGTTTGAGAATTATAAACAATCCGCTTAATCCTAATACTGCAAGACCTGCAACACCTAAGCCCATAACTGAACCACCGGTGAAAGAAACTTTTAATGCTTTGCTTAAACTGGTTCGTGCCGCATGTGCAGTACGTACATTGGCTTTTGTTGCTACTTTCATTCCTATATAACCAGCAGTGGCACTCAATACCGCACCGATTACAAATGCAACTGCAATACTCCAGTGACTATGCGGATTGGCACTTGCCATAACTGCCAATAACAATCCCACTATTACCACAAAATATCCAAGCACTTTCCATTCAGCTTTTAAAAAAGCCATAGCACCTTCAGCAATATAATTACTGATTTCTTTCATTCGGTCGGTACCGGCATCCTGCTTTGACACCCAATTAAATTTGATAAACGTGTAAAGCAGTCCGATAGCACCCATTACGGGAACGAGGTAAATCAATTTGTCCATAATTAATTTTTCAGTTAAAACGTTTAATTCTTTTACCCCAAATCAATTTATTGGAGTGTTATCCTCCAACCAATATTAAATACTTTGGAGGGCGGCAAAGATAGGGGATG
>JANPEU010000442.1:0-1826 GCA_031423175.1 Bacteroidota bacterium | reverse complement strand
ATTTATTTTTAAAAAAGTTTCGCCTTCCTTGATTGATGTAATTGATTTTTCTTTCTGCAGGTTATTCATAAAATTATTCATCAGGTTATTTGCTGCATAATCATCAAACAAAACAGGTTTGTTATTTAAAACATCATTGATACCTTTTGTAAGAATCGTTGAATTAAGTTTGTTTACACCTTGCTGTTTATAATACGAAGCAACACTTAAACCGATGGCATAACTGGCAGAGTCGAGCATGTTTTTTAAGACCGGCGGAGCTGGCTTTTTTACAACCGGTTTGGTTGCGGGTTTTGCAGTGCCATTTTGTGCTAACAGAGAAAGGGTAAGAATTGTTGAAATAAGAATGAAAATAATTTTCTTCATAAATAAATTTTGAAGTTGCAAAAATAAGGGAGGATGTTTGAAACTATTGACCCATTATCATTTTTTTAAAATGGTTCAGGTACAGGTTCTTTATTCAGTAAAATTACTTTCGTAGGAAATCGTGTGGCATAGCTATTCACCAGGTTACGGATGAAATTATTTTCTTTATACAATTTGATGTTATCCTTTACGGTAGCCCGATCTGTTATTTGAATATCAGTTGAAAGATATCCCATGCCTTTAAAACTTCCATTCTCGACCAGGATAATACTTTTTTCATCCTCCTTCAGACCCTCATCAATAATTAAATAAGATGTTTGATTCGATAAGGATGTCAATGCTTCCTTCAGTCTTCTATTATATTTTTTTGTCGTTTCCTTTTTTTCGCATGCACCAAAACAGGTTTCATCTTTTATTCCTTCACAGGTATTGTTTCCCTTTTGGATAAAACAAAGTTTGGGGCAAAGATTAAAATCTTTAATCATCCGGCGGACGATCGCATGGCCTTCTACCAGGTAATGAAATGTATGGACTGGGTTGATGAGTTTTTTATTTTTTTCTATGCCTATGCGTAAATAGCCATTTTGATCTTCAAAAGAAAAAATGCCATAAACATCTTCCCATTTTTTTTGAGATAAATTATAAGCAGGCCACAATCTTTTTATTTCAGTTGATTCCAGAATATGCGCCATCAGTTCAGTACCGGTTTTTTGAAAACTAATGTTATAAGTATGCTTTAAGAAATTTTGCTTCTGCCTGCTCATCATATCACTGGAAAAATGACTGCTGATACGGCTACGGATATTGCGTGCCTTGCCCACATAAATCACTTTTCCTTTTTCGTTATGAAAATAATACACACCGGGTGTGGAGGGCAGCTTATCAAAATCTTTTTTAGAAACATTGGGTGGCAGTGGCTGTTCTTTTGAATTTCGTTTTAAACTTTTTTCAATCAATTTTTCTTTATCATTCTTCACCATGCGGTGAAAAAGTTCAGCAGTTGCGGCTGCATCACCGCTGGCACGATGCCGGGCATTGTTATCAATACCCATTGCAGCACAAAATTTTCCAAGACTATAGGAAATTAGTCCGGGAAAAATTTTTCTACCCAGCCGAACCGTGCATAATTTATTTGTATTGAAATTAAAACCGGAACGTTCCAGATGCGATTTTACAAAAGAGTAGTCGAAATTTACATTGTGAGCTATAAAAATTTTATCCTGCAACAGGTTGAAAATTTTGTCAGCCACTTTTTCAAACGAAGGTGCTTTGGCAACCATTTGATCATTAATTCCTGTCATGCTTTGAATAAAATAAGGTATCGGCATGCCGGGATTTATCAAAGTTGTATAGCTGTCTAGAATCGATTTGCCATCCGAAATATAAATTGCAATTTCGGTAATGCCGTTGGCGGCTGCATACGAGCCTGTGGTTTCTATGTCAACGATAGCATACAAAGT
>JANPEU010000441.1:0-2533 GCA_031423175.1 Bacteroidota bacterium | reverse complement strand
GCTTTAGTTTATAAAATAGTAACATGGCTTAGCTAATCATAACTGATTTAATAGTTCGACGAAAAATCCTGACATTTGTCGGGATTTTTTATTTTAATCAAAATAAACAATATCATTATTCCCTTTTACCTAAAATATTGTATTGTTTTAATACTCCAATCTTTTTATGAGTAAAATATTAGTTACTGGTGGCTGTGGTTATATCGGCTCACATACAATTGTTGACCTTATTGAAAATGGATATGAAGTTATATCGATTGATAATAACTCCCGATCCAATCCATTAATGCTAACCGGCGTAGAAAGAATAACTGGCGTAAAAGTTAAAAATTACAAAGTTGATCTTTGCAGTTATGATGATACTGCAGCTATCTTTTTAGAAAATGAAGACATTGTGGGTGTTATTCATTTTGCTGCTTACAAATCTGTTGGCGAATCTGTAGAGAATCCATTGCTGTATTTTGATAACAACCTTAATTCTTTGATAAGTTTATTAAAATGTGTTGAAGAATTTAAAGTGCCGTATTTTGTTTTTTCATCGTCCTGTACCGTGTATGGTAATCCCGATGAAATACCTGTTACAGAAAAAACAATTCCAAAACCTGCAGCATCGCCGTATGGCTATACTAAGCAAATGGGCGAGCAGATTGTAAATGAATTTGCAAAAAGTAGCGGCACCAATTGTATTTTATTAAGATATTTCAACCCGGTTGGCGCACATCCCTCGGCTTTTATTGGTGAAATGCCAATTGGGAAACCACAAAATCTTGTACCGGCAATAACACAAACAGCTGTAGGTATTTTACCAGAAATGATTGTTTATGGAAATGATTACCCAACTAGAGATGGAAGTTGCTTAAGAGATTTTATTCATGTTTGCGATCTTTCAAATGCACATACATTAGCTATGCAGTATTTAGAAGCGGAAAAAAATGTGGGATTATGCGAAGTGTTTAATCTTGGCTCGGGCAATGGAGTAACTGTGCTTGAATCCATTTTAGCATTTGAAAAAGTAACCGGTGTAAAACTGAACTATAAAATAGGTGCCCGCCGCCCCGGAGATATCGTTGCTATCTATGCAAACAATGATTTGGCAAAAAAATTATTGGGATGGGATCCGGAATACTCGCTTGACGATATGATGAAAACTGCATGGGCCTGGGAGCAAAGACTGAAAGCAGATCAAACTATTTTTGGCAATATTCCCGGAGAGTTAAATTGATTTTCCCCCATTGACTGTTCGCTATTCACCATTCACTCCTATCCCTTACATTTGCGCATCTTAATAATTTTATATGCTTAAAGATATTCAGTCGACCGGAAATAAAGATACTCGTAGCGGATTTGGAGATGGTATAGTTGAGGCTGCACGAAAAAATAAAAATATCATTGCACTCACTGCAGATCTTGCAGGTTCATTAAAACTAAATCAGTTTATAAAAGAATTTCCCGAACGTTTTATACAGTGTGGAATTGCTGAAGCAAATATGATCGGCATTGCAGCCGGACTTACTATCGGTGGAAAAATTCCGTTCACTACTACATTTGCAAATTTTTCTACTGGCAGAGTGTATGATCAAATCCGTCAGAGTGTGGCATATAGTGGCAAGAATGTAAAAATATGTGCATCGCATGCAGGCGTAACGTTAGGTGAAGATGGCGCAACACATCAAATTCTTGAAGATATCGGTTTAATGAAAATGCTACCCGGTATGACCGTGATAGTGCCATGCGATTATGCACAAACAAAAGCTGCAACGATGGCTGTTGCAGAATACGAAGGTCCGGTTTACTTAAGATTCGGCAGACCTGTATGGCCCATATTTACTAAAGAAGAAGATTTTAAAATTGGTAAAGCGCAACAGTTCAGCGAAGGAACCGATGTAACAATTTTTGCTTGCGGACATTTAGTGTGGAATGCCATTCAAGCAGGCGCAATTTTACAAGAGAAAGGTATAAGTGTTGAAGTAATAAATATTCATACCATAAAACCACTGGATGAAGAAGCTGTAATCGCTTCTATAAAGAAAACGAAATGTGCAGTAACTGCCGAAGAACATAATATCATTGGAGGATTGGGTGATGCAATTGCACAGGTAGCTGCTAAAAATTTTCCGATACCAATTGAGTATGTTGGCACAAAAGATACATTTGGAGAAAGTGGAACACCTGCACAATTATTAAAAAAATATGGATTGGATATTTCAGATATAGTAGCTGCGGCGGAGAAAGTGATGGGAAGAAAAAACCATTGATTAATATGATTGAAATGATTTGTATGATAAAAAACCATTCTGCTTCAGATGGTTTTTTTATTTGTTGAATAGTGAACAAGGCTTACAAAAGTGCGAACTGCCTATACCGAAACGGCTTCGTGTAGGAAGGCGCAACGACAGCTCAACCTGCCTGCCGACAGGCAGGTCAGGGAACATAAGCTGATTACCAAAAAAAATATTTACTTTTATCAAAGCCAGTTTATTAAACTAATTGCATCACCAATATTCAAACCGCCTCAAAGCCCTGATACCAGATG
>JANPEU010000440.1:0-3554 GCA_031423175.1 Bacteroidota bacterium | reverse complement strand
TGTACAACAGCCAATAACTGTTGAAACAAAAACTGTACAAACATCCGGAGAGCCTTTAAGACTTTCCATTAACTAAGTCAAGCGAAGCAGAGTTATAATAAAATCAACCCGGAACTTTTCTAAGTACTGGGTTTTTTTGTGCACTTAACTCTGTGGGAAATCAAACTTTCTGAGATAAGCCAGAAGAATATTTATATATCACCGCAAGAGATTATTTTCATACTAAGAAATGTGGTTTGCTTGACTTGGTATTAATATGATGGTTGTGGTTTTACGGCTTCTTTGAAGCCGATGTTTAGTCGCAGACTAAACATAACAACCCTATAATTTGTATATTTATTATTGGTATTGTGAAGAGGGAGACTACGGACATCAGGGTTTCTTACACATTTTAGGGATTAACTATATTTGAAATTGTAGAGCCTTATAGCAAATTTGTTGGTAGGCTAAACTCAATGCCCACGCATCATACCAACAATGGCGTGCTGCTATCATGATGACTCTACCAACAACGGCAAAAAAGGTGGAAAGAGTAACAATACTATTTTACATGAAACTGGTCATTTTTTGGGGTTGAGTGATAGGTCGGCTAATTATACTGGATTTATGAATAAGAATGTTACCGAAAATCTTCCTGGATGGGATGGAGACATAATGACATATGGAAATGGGAAGAAAAACTTTTCAAATAAGCATTATCAAACTTTTCTTATGGGAGTACCTAAGAAAAACTATATTATTTTGCCTGGAGGGTTCAAGTTAACTATGGCAAATGTTACTATGGATGGACCCACTTTTAATTCAAAGATGAGATATAATAATGACAGAATTCTTGATGTTAACTCTCGTGGATATCTTATTCACAATATAAAGGATCCTTACGAAATAAATAAAGCGGGACAAGTAATAAATATTAAATTTTCTAAAGATGAAAATTAAAAGAATTACCCCTTTTGTAATTAGTATATTTTTCTTTTCTTGTGGTAAAGATAAAATTATTCGAGTTAAAGAAGGTTATGTTGTATATTTTTTGGAGAATAACATAAGATTTATAGAAACAAAAAATTACCCAGATATAAAATATCAAGAAAATTTTTCTACACAAAATTTTTTATCAGGATTTTCTTTTAATCCTAATTGCAATATAGAAAAAGCATTAAATGAAATAGTGCCAGATACGCTTATAGATGAGAATACAGAAATGTCAAATTACACTACTTTTTTAAAAAAACCATTGATCTTTCCTGCACGAATTAGAATTTTGGATACTTTAAATGTAAAGCAAAATGATCAGGACATTAAAAAATTTAAAATGATATATAAAAGTAAACTCGTGGAATTCCCTTACTCTTCATTCAAAGGAATAATTATTGAAATTGTTTCTTTAAAGTAGTAAAATTTGCCGTTGTTTGTAGAGTCTTCAAGAAAGCACCACGCCAACGTTGATATGATGCGTTGGCTTTGTGCATAGCCTACCAACGACAAACTAAAAGTAACAACAATATTATTATTTACCCAATGTCCATATTATTACAAAAAAGAAGACTGAGGATAGTTGTCGAAAAAAATAAAATACTCAACAATAAAAAAAGTCTCACAATATTTTTGCCGTTGTTGGTAGCCTTCCGAAAGCAGCACGCCATTGTTGGAATGCAGCATAGCTTTGCGGGTGGCGTTCCAACAAAACCAATGTAAGGAAATCTTTCTACCTTCCATTTTTGCCGCTGTTGGTAGCTGCATCAAGAAAGCAGCACGCCAACGTTGGTATGATGCGTTGGTTTTGTGTTTAGCCTACCAACGACAAACTAATAGCAGCAACAATATTTTTTAGCCGCAATCCGTGCAATAGGAATCATCGAATAAAAACTTATGATGTAAATGGTAGAAGTTTCAGAATGATACTTTACAATTTGCTGCGCATGAAGAAGGAAGAATGCGGAGAAAAGATGATGGCAGTTATGTGTTTGATTTTATGATTAAAGATCATCTTGGAAATGTCAGAGTAGTTTTAACCGAAGAACAAAAAACAGATGCATACACTGCTGCTACATTGGAAGTGGCAACTATTGCAAATGAAATTATTTATTATGGCAATTTAACAAACACTCAATATGCAAAACCATCCTGGTTTAGCGACCCACTCTATACAACCAATGCCAAAGTAGCACAGGTAAAAAATGCTGCAGGCATACAAAAAATAGGACCCAACGCATTACTGAAAGTAATGGCAGGCGATAGTTATAATATACGGGTAGCCAGCGGATGGAGCAGTGCCAGTTCGGCAACAAACAGTAATACAAATGTATTAACTGATTTGTTTAATTTACTAAGCGGTGGTCTTGCCAATGCAAGTGGTGGTAAAGCCACACAGGCACAACTGCAAAGCAGCAGCAGTGGATTAAATGCAGGGCTAACAAATTTTTTAACAAGCCAAACAACCAGCGGCACAAAACCAAAAGCATATTTAAGTTGGGTATTGCTTGATGAACAATTTAAAATAGTAACCACCAATAGTGGTTTTGAACAAGTAGGTGCAACTGGTGTAACTACGATACATATAAAAACAAATTTAACGGTAAATAAAAACGGATATTTATATATTTACACCAGCAATGATGCAACTAACATTGACGTGTTCTTTGATAATTTACAGGTAACTCATATTCGTGGGCCGTTACTGGAAGAAACACATTACTATCCGTTCGGGCTCTCCATGAGTGGGATAAGTAGTAAAGCATTAGGGCCATTGCAAAACAAATTAAAGTATAACGGTAAAGAGTTACAGAATAAAGAGTTCAGTGATGGCAGTGGATTAGAAACTTATGATTACGGTGCAAGAGTATATGATGCACAAATAGGGAGATGGTGGCAACCAGACCCATTAGCTGAAAAATATTTTTCAGTTACTCCATATAATTACTGTTTAAATAATCCAATAAGTTTATTTGATGCTGATGGCAGAGATGCTCTTATAACAATAGACTGGGATAAGATGACCATTACAATATCATCAACGGTTTATTTTAAAGGCGGTACTGCTGAACAGAGAAAGGAATATGTAGATGCAGCCAATGCATATGTAAAAGATAATCCGGGTTTATTTTCAGGAAAGCACACCGATAGTAATGGTAATGAATGGTCAATAGGTGTCAATTTAACCTACGAAGATTTAGGAGATAAGAAGCAATCTGAAATTGGCCCTGGAAATAACATTGCAAACTTTAAGGATCTTGATGAAGGTGGAAGAACAACTGCAGCTAGCGGCGATAAACCAAAATATGAACTTGTAAATGGGAAGTATCAAAAAACAGGCGTTGAAAAAAATACAGCTGGGATGAGGATAGATTTTAAGAGTGATTCAAAATCTAATCCTGGGTTAGTAACAGTGCATGAAACATTACACCTATTAGGATTGCAGGATACATATATTAAAAACTCCAGAGGGGAGGCTACAGGTAAGAATTATGATGGGTTTGGAAGAGATATTATGAGTTTAGGTGGTGGCGGTACAAATAACCAAACCCATCAATATCATTGGAATAGTTGGGGAAACT
>JANPEU010000439.1:0-3532 GCA_031423175.1 Bacteroidota bacterium | reverse complement strand
ACCACCAGTTTCAAGTAATACCATCATTGCTTCTGTTAACTCATTAATATCATTAGGGAATTGGTCTGTATCCCAGCCATTCTGGTAATCGCCGCGGTTGGCATCCATACTGCCAAGCATTCCTGCATCGGCTGCTACTTGTAATTCGTGAGTAAATGTGTGACCGGCAAGTGTAGCATGATTTACTTCAATATTCAGTTTGAAATCATTGAGCAAATCATATTGGCGAAGAAAACCAATCACTGTTTCGCAGTCATAATCATATTGATGCTTACTTGGTTCACAGGGTTTAGGTTCAATAAAAAAAGTTCCTTTAAAACCATTTCTTCTTGCATAGTCTTTTGCTGTATGTAAAAATTTTGCAAGATGCTCTTTTTCTTTTTTCATATTGGTGTTCAGCAAACTCATATAACCCTCACGTCCACCCCAGAAAACATAATTTTCACCATCCAATTCGATTGTTGCATCCAATGCAGCCTTTACCTGTGCACCCGCATGAGCCAGTACATGAAAATCAGGGTTTGTTGCAGCGCCATTCATATATCTTGGGTTAGAAAATAAATTGGCAGTGCCCCATAATAATTTTACACCGCTGACTTTTTGTTTTTCTTTTAAATATGCAGTAATCGCTTTTAGCCTGTTGTCATTTTCATTTACATCATTGGTGTAATCCACAGCATCTACATCATGAAAACAATAATAAGGCAAACCCATTTTTGTTATAAATTCAAATGCAGCATCGGCTTTATCTTTTGCTCTTTCCACTGCATCTGGCTTTACATCCCAGGGATGCGGATGTGTTGGCGCCCCAAACGGATCGGCACCATTGCCGCAGAAGCTGTGCCAGTAAGCACATGCAAAGCGAAAATGATCCTTCAGTGTTTTCCCTGCTATTGATTTATTTTCATCATACCAGCGATAGGCTAATGGATTGTTACTTTCCAATCCCTCGTATTTTATTTGAGGAATGTTTTTAAAAAATTCCTTATTACCAGTTACTATTTTCATAATTTATGTTTATAGAAAGAGACAGGACCCATCTCATTTTTATTTTTACAATAATTAAAATTCTTATTTTTTATAATAAAAAAAGTTAAGTTACTTAAAAATTTGACAGGTTTTCAAATACCTGATTTCCATTTTCACTAATTTCAATCTACAATAGAAAAATAGCTCATGATGAAAAAGAGATTTCTGATTTTTATTTATACATTATTCAATACTATATTATTCGCACAATCCAACTATGAATTTCGGGGTGTATGGATTGCATCGGTTGATAATATTGACTGGCCACTAAAAGGCATGTTGAATGTGGACAGCCAAAAAACTGAATATATCCGGCAATTAGATATGCATAAAGCCAATGGAATGAATGCGGTTATCGTTCAGGTTCGACCCGCCGCCGATGCGTTTTATCCATCGCCTTATGAACCCTGGAGTCAGTGGCTCACTGGCACACAAGGCAAACCACCTGTTCCATTTTATGATCCATTGCAGTTTATGATTGAGGAGGCAAAAAAAAGAGGATTTGCATTTCATGCATGGCTTAATCCATATCGTGCCGATTTTAAAATCGGGGCATCTTCAATCGGTCCATCTCATATTTCTAAATTGCATCCTGAGTGGTTTTTGGAATATGGCGATAAAAAATATTTTGACCCTGCTAATAAAGATGCGCAACAATTTTTTGTAAATGTAGTACGAGATATTGTAAGCCGCTATGATATTGATGCTATCCACATGGATGATTATTTTTATCCATACCGCATTACCGGAAAAGAATTTCCCGATTCCATTTCCTATCTCAATTCAAAAAGTAAATTAAATAGAGAAGACTGGCGTCGAAGTAATGTTGATACGATTATCAAAGCAATCAGCGTAAACATAAAAAAAGAAAAAGCGTATGTACAGTTTGGGGTATCGCCATTTAGCGTCTGGAGAAACAAAGAAAAAGATCCAAGAGGCAGTGATAGTAAAGCCGGACAAACCAACTATGATGATTTATATGCTGATATTTTATTATGGCTAAAAGAAAAATGGATTGATTATGTGGCACCGCAATTATATTTAGAAATCGGACATGATAAAATTGATTATGTAAAATTATTAGAATGGTGGAGTAAAAATTCTTTCGGTCGTCATTTATATATCGGGCATGGTATTTACCGGGCATCGGGTACATCTCCAACAAATGCAGCCTGGAGAAAACCGGATGAACTACCCAATCAAATAAAACTATTAAGAAAATATAGCAATGTACAGGGCAGCATTTATTTTAGCAGTAAGTCATTTAATAACAATCCGAATGGCTGGTGTGATAGTTTAAAGAATAATTATTATAAAAATCCTACACCGGTTCCGCCGATGGAATGGTTGCCGGCTAAAAATTGAATCAATTACCTTTGCATACATTTAATTTGAAATTTTAAATTTAGAATATACTATGCCTGGTTACGAACTCTGGGGCGCCGAAGAACGCAAAGAAGTAAATGATGTATTAGAAACAGGAATTTTGATGCGGTATGGTTTTGATGCACCCCGCAAAGGAATCTGGAAAAGCAAAGAATTGGAAACTGCTATTTGCAGCACTTTTGGAAGTACATATGCTCAACTTACTTCAAGTGGCACCTCTGCATTAACTACTGCTATGGCTGCACTCGGTATTGGGGCTGGCGATGAAATCATAATGCCGTCATTTACATTTGTTGCAAGTTTTGAAGCGGTGCTAAGTGTGGGTGCTGTTCCGGTAATGGTAGATGTGGATGATACACTTACTTTAAATCCTGATGCTGTAAAAAATGCTATTACATCAAAAACAAAATGTATCATGCCGGTACATATGTGCGGTAGTATGGCCGATATGGATGCATTGCTTTCGATTTGCAAAGAACATAAATTGATTTTGTTGGAAGATGCCTGTCAGAGTATAGGTGGAAGTTATAAAGGAAAAATGTTGGGCACTATTGGAGATGCAGGTACTTTTAGTTTTGATTTTGTAAAAACAATAACCTGCGCCGAAGGTGGTGTGGTAATGACTAACAATAAAGATGTATATGTAAAGTGTGACGGATATACCGATCATGGTCATGATCATGCGGGGGTGGATCGGGGTGCAGACCTTCATCCCTTTATCGGTTATAATTTTCGCATATCAGAATTACATGCAGCAGTTGGGCTGGCACAAATAAGAAAACTGGATACGTTTCTTTCTATTCAGAAAAAAAATCAATCTATTTTAAAAAATATTTTATCGCAAATACCGGAAATTTCTTTTAGAAGAATACCTGACCCGGCTGGCGATAGTTGTTCTTTTTTAAGCTGGTTTTTACCAACTGAAGAAATAACAAAAGCTGTCGTGAATGAATTAAAAGTTCAGGGGATATTAGCTGGCAATTTTTACTGGTACGATAATAACTGGCACTATATCCGCAAATGGGACCATTTAAAAAATTCAGTTGCGTTGAATGCGTACCCGGCAGAATTAAAAGAAAAGCTGATGCATCATGCAAATAAAGATTTTAACGCAAGT
>JANPEU010000438.1:0-1629 GCA_031423175.1 Bacteroidota bacterium | reverse complement strand
CTGTTGCATCCGGTGCGGTAGTGGCATCGCCGGTTGGTGTTTCGGTTGTTTTTTTATCACCGTCACCGCAGGAAGCGAATAATAAAGTCATTGCCGTGAATAAAATCAGGCCTGTGAAAGGAATCAATCTTTTCATTTTTTGTTTTTTTTTGGTTAAGAATAAGTAGGGCTGGATGCAGGCTCAAGGGGTATGAACTTTTAAATATAGTAATTTTTATGGAACAAGTTTTTTCCTGCCCGGGAGTCTCGTTCGGAACAAGTCCTGAAATTAGCTTTCCCATTTCTTGTTGGTCGCCTGACCAACAAGAAATGATGAATAGAATTTTTAGAATACTCAGCATTGGTTAGTATCCGCAACAAAAATTAAAGTGCTGGTTGCGTGCCCGTCCCGCCACATGTGATGGTCTCCACACAACGGAACAAATAAAACAAAAGTGATGCGTGGGGAGATGCATCAAAGCATCTGCCTGCTACATAATTATTCTTCCTTCTCCTAAGGAGTCATTGCATGCAATCCTTCCACCGCCGGTGATTGTGTAATACCGAACTATTAAGTAATCCTTAATAGTTCATTTGCAAAGTGCATAAACCGTACTTTCCTAACAGTGTGTTCCAAAATGGAATCAACTACCGAGTTTTCCCCGGTAGTTCACTAATTTTAATTATGAACCAGATAGAAATATACCAGACAAAGGATAAGCAAACCCAGGTAGAGGTGAACTTTGAAGAAGAAACCGCCTGGCTCACCCAAAAGCAGATGGCCGATCTTTTCAGTAAGAGCCGGGTTACCATTACCGAACATATACGTAATATATTTAAAGAGAAAGAACTAAAAGAGATTTCAGTATGTCGGAAATTCCGACATACTGGAAATGACGGTAAGTCTTATGAAGTGCTCTGTTATAATCTCGACGTTATCATATCCGTCGGTTACCGGGTAAAATCAAAACGAGGCACTCAATTCCGTCAATGGGCGACCCAACGACTGAAAGATTATTTGGTAAAAGGATATACGCTGAATGAAAAAAGATTGAACCAGGTGTTGCAAAATATGCAACAACTGGAACAGGCCGTAAAACTTATTCAGCAATCGGGCAGTAAAAATGAACTGAGTGCAACCGAAGCAAAAGGCCTGCTGGATATTATTACCAACTATACGCATAGTTTTATTCTGCTCAATCAGTTTGACAGCAATAACCTGCCAGATGAAAAGCTGAATGAAAACATTACGTATGAAATAGCATACAGCGAAGCCATAAAAGCAATTACAGAACTGAAGAAGCAACTGGTAAAGAAGAAAGAAGCATCAGGGTTGTTTGGTAATGAAAGGGATCGTGGTTTTGAAAGTACGTTAAACTCTGTGGTACAAACTTTCGGAGGCCAGTACCTGTATAAAAGTATAGAAGAGCAGGCGGCGCATTTACTTTATTTCGTTATTAAAAATCATTCTTTCACCGATGGCAATAAAAGGATAGGTGCCTTTTTGTTTGTGTGGTTCCTGGAAAAAAACAAACACCGTTTTAAAAAATCAGGCGAACTGAAAATAAATGATAATGCATTAGTGGCACTTGCATTGCTGGTAGCCCAAAGCAATCCCGATGATAAAGAGCTTATGATAAAACTGGTGGT
>JANPEU010000437.1:0-2216 GCA_031423175.1 Bacteroidota bacterium | reverse complement strand
TTACTGAAGTTTTTTTAAAATAAAATTTGGAGATAGCAAAAACGAAAAATGTCCCGTTGGAGCGGGACATTTTTGTGTATAAAAAGTTGAAAGTTTATTTTTAATAAGACCACAAATCTTGCTCGTAATTGAAGATTTTTTCTCTTACATTATCCCCCTCAAGCAAGGCTAGAATCTGATCTTTATAAACTTGTCTAATATTCTTATTTGTCGGATTATCCAACGTAGATTTTACGATGTAGCTGGCAAACATTCTGCTTTCAAATAATTCCTCCCAAGTCATACGATTTTGCCCCATATTTTTAGGATTGTAAACCTCATACTTTGAAAGATTAGGTCTTAAATCGGGATAATAAAGCCAAAACATTACTGTGGTTCCTCTCTCTTCACCGCTTTCATGAAAACGGGTAAGTAAAGGTGCAATTCCAAGAATTCTGCAAACTAAACGACTTGCCTCACGATCAAAAACCCACTCTTCCTTAATACGAAGTTTTACAACTGTTTTTGGGTCGAATGAAGATTTTGTGATAACATACTCCGTTATTATTGAAGGATCATTAATATCTCTTTTTGCAATAGTATCATACGTACCTCCCATTTGAGAATTAATTTCATCCAATTTCAATGGAGTTGTAAATCTATCGTCGGCAAAAGCTGTTACCTCGCCACTATTCACTGCTTTCAAAAGCATATTAATAAACATCTGGCTTCCGTTATCATCTTCTGCTTCGTATCTAAAAGGCAGATTCATTTTTTCACGAATATCCAATTCACGCCAAACCTTCTCAGCATACAATGCATCATCCCAACGGATATGCTCATAAGGCAATGGCGTACGTGCAGTGATACTGCTCTTATCAAAGGCATTGTCTGGCCGCAAAGATTTTTTTATAATATTGCTTTCAGAAGCTGTAGTATCATACTTGATCGGAATATTCGCTAATGGATTATAAGGAGGAACAACCGTATTATTATTTACCTGAGTCTGATTGCCAGGTACTGGCTGAGTTACTCCTGCTTTTTGATTTTTACGGGATGTTCTTTGTGCATCAGCAGTAATACTTACTACTGAAACAACCAAAATCCCAATCAATACTTTAGCGAAATTACTTTTCATAACTATCTATTTTATATAATAAACTAATGTTGGAACAGACCGGTTCTTTCCGTCTTCCCCAACTGCCCGGATATTTTCAATATAAACTGTTTTACCAGCTTTTACATGATCTCTCATTATTTGTACAGCTTTTGTACTAAAGGCATTGCCTGTACAATCTGCTTCTGCTATATCCCCATCATCAGTATCTGTACTCAATCTGAAAGCAGTAACGGAATATTTTAAATCAAATGGAAAATCTTTTATCCAGGCACCAACTCCACCCTGAGCTTTAAATTCTGCAGCAGTCATAGTAGCACCGCTAGGTTTTGCACCAACAGTTGCAACAGGATCTGGTATCGTTCTTACACGGAAATTTGACGAGCCTGCAACTTTTCCTTCTACAGAAACGGTTAATACACAGTCATTCGTTACGCTACTTACAAATACATTATATTTTCCATTACCAACTTTTTCTACTCTTCCACCGCCACCAGCAATTGAAAAACTTGTTCTATCATCTCCACCACCACTTGCAGCAATTGTAACGGGGTTTGGTACTCCAATATATAATACATTCATTTTATCTAATGCAATTGAAGCATTAGCCTGTCCAACTGTATATTCTACTTTTTCGTCAATTACTTGTTTTTTACCATCCTGATCTATATATTCGATATGGACCGGAATAGAATGTTGCCCAATTCCACCGCCATCAAATTCGCCTTTAGCAACTCCATTTGAATCAAGTGAAATTGTTTTTCCCAAAATTGAAATAACAGGTAATGCTGCTTTACTAAAAGCTCCTACACCTGCATTGATTTGAAGTTTTTGCCCTGGCATCAGATAATTTGAACTCTGTCCTATAATTGCAGCGTAAGAATCAAATCTTACTACAACCTCTCCTACCTTAGAATGACAAAATGCAACAATTCTGTTTTCAGAAGTCTTTATATCATTTTGAAATTTGCTAAGCATGGTAAGAGCTGCTACAGTTGGCACCATTCTGAAGTACGCTGCTTCCCAACTTTTATTTCCTTTATTTTGAGTAGGAGGAGCTGAAAGATCAATTGGTAAGGATATTGCAAATTCTTTTGTTATTGAAGTATCAATATTAAGG
>JANPEU010000436.1:0-1865 GCA_031423175.1 Bacteroidota bacterium | reverse complement strand
ACAAAACAGTTTCCGTATTCATTTTCTTAAATTTATTTTGCATTAGTTGTTACCATATTCTTTTTTGTATAGTGCAATTGCTTCATTAATTACAGTGTAAGCAATTTCTTTTTCCTGAAAATTATCAATCACCACTTTTTTGTTTTCCAAAACTTTATATTGTTCAAAAAAATTGCGAAGCTCTGCCAAAAAATGTGGCGGCATATCACTCATGCTGGTAATATGACTTACCGAAGGATCTTTTGCCGCTACGGCAATTATCTTATCATCCTGCATACCCATATCTATCATTTGCATATTGCCAATTACATTTGCTTTTACCAGGCAGAGTGATTGTAAGGGCTGCGAACAAAGTACAAGTATATCCAACGGGTCGCCATCCAGACCCAGTGTTTGTGGTATAAATCCATAATTGATGGGGTAATGAAAAGAAGAATGAATCACTCTGTCTAATCGGATAAGGCCGGTTTCTTTATCCACTTCGTACTTTGTACGTGAGCCTTGTGGTATTTCAATTAAGCCATCAACGGTTTCGGGTGCATCCTTTCCGTAATGGGCACCATGCCAGGGATGTAATGTTTTATTCATAAAAAATAGATTATTTAAAAATTTTAATACCCGCCCAGGTTGCCAGTAAGCCCAGCAATACACTGGCCCCGATATATAAAAAGAATAAACCTGTTTTATCCTGCTTCAATAAATTCATTCCATCTAAAGTAAAGGCAGAAAAAGTAGTAAAGCCACCACAAAGCCCGGTCATTAACAGTAACTGCCATTGTGAATTAAAAGAACTGTTTTTTGATGCAATCGAAAAAAATACACCAATTAAAAAACAGCCGGTAATATTTATAAGGAAAGTTCCAACTGGGTAAAAATAATTTACATTCGTTCCAATCCATTTTTGGCAAAGAAAACGAAGCACAGAGCCTGCACCACCTCCAACTGCAACCAACAAGATGTCTTTTATCATTTCAATGTATCTTTTGAAAGTAACCGCTGCATCGCCGTATCATAATCATGTTCATACAAATATTTTAAATCAACTAACCAGTTGTTGTTTTGTTTTAAAATACGAAGTGTATCCGGGTTGTTCATAAAGGAATTGGAATAAATAACAATCGCCAGGCTGTCTTTTATTTTTTCTTCTGATGAATGTATAATGATGGATGAATTTGCATACCCTTCTTTTTTAACCGTATCTAATTTTTGGTATGCAGTTGCTGCATAGGTCAGGTATTGAATATTGGCAGTATCAATCAGCATATATTTTTTTGCCATATCAAAATTACCTTCCAATGCTGCTTTCAAAAAATTCCGGGTGGCATCATTCAGTCCGGAAGAGTAAAGTGTTTCCGGTGTCTGAGTAGTATTATTACAGGCCATCAGTAAGGATACAGAGATTAAAAAGGACAAAATATTTTTCATAATATGCAAGCTAACAAAAAACCCGCAATCAAATTTTAACTGCGGGTTTCTTTGTATGAGAGCGGATTTATCTTCGCTGATGTTGTTCCGGATCGTTTTCCACTCTCTCTTTATCATATGCTCTTAAAATTGCTTTCACCAATTTATGACGCACTACATCGTCTTCATCCAATTCAATATGGCCAATGCCATCGACATCTTTTAAAATCCGGACGGCAGTGTGTAAACCACTTCGTTGATTTCTTGGCAGGTCAATTTGAGTTACATCACCGGTAATAATTGCTTTTGCACTGGAGCCAATACGTGTTAAAAACATTTTTAATTGCAGGTCAGTCGCATTTTGTGCTTCATCCAGAATGATGAATGCATTATCAAGTGTGCGGCCACGCATATAAGCCAATGGTGCAATTTCAATGGTACGTGTACTCATATAATACCCC
>JANPEU010000435.1:0-7615 GCA_031423175.1 Bacteroidota bacterium | reverse complement strand
GCGAAAGGTGAGTTGCGGCTGATGTATTTATTTATTTCCGTCTCTTGTAGTTTTCTTACAAGCGTCAATACGTTTTTATCCTGATCATGTACATTGTCTGTTTCCACATATCGGCTTATATCTAATTTTTCCACTTTACCGGCAAAAGCGTCTGCGTCATCTGTTACCTCGCCCAAAACAATGTCAACGGTAAAAAAAGGATATGTTTTTTTATTGAAATTAAAAACTACACCATACCGCTTTGTAATTTTTATATCCTCTGTTTTTTCTTCCACTTCTTCTACCACCGCCTGCATCATATATGCTGGTTTTGGTAAAGGAATTACAGGAGCCACTCTTTTTATAGATGGATCCAGCAAGCGAAGAAAGGGTTTACCTTCTTTATATAAAAATTCAAACTTACCGGTCAGATCATCTTTTAGCGAATAGCCATATAACTCAAGCAATTTATTTTTGTCTTTGTCCCAATTGCGTATGCTGTCAAAATAATTGGGGCCGTGTGCATTCAGCAGTTGCAGAAACACAATTATTTTTGGTAAACAAAGGGGGTGCTCTTCATCTAAGTATTCGCAACTCGTATCAAAATTACGTTCATCATTTTTACGAATAAGTACGGTATAGGAAACTCCTTCAAGCTGCAATGTTGCTTTTACAGTTTCGTTTTCTGCAAATTCAATTTTGGCTTTATAGCCCCGTAAATAATTTTCTGCTGCTTCAAAAACTTCTTGCGATGAAAGCATCCGAAGCGTTTTCAATTCAATGAGCTTCATTTTTACTTCTGTATGCCGCTGGTCATACTTTGCATCGTCGGCTTTCAATCTTCCTTTGTCAATCATATCCTGCAACTGAAACAATGCCGCTACTTCGTGCCGGCATATGTCGCCTAAATTGTAAGGGCATGCACAACGCACCGATAAATTTTTCGGGTCTTTAATACGTTGAATGTTTACTTTATAAAAAGTTGAGTAGGTGTCATCCTTTACCCGAAAGATAGCGGAGCCGAATAAATCATCGTACTCTGCCAGTTCTGCAAAACCGATTGAGTGGATTTTTTTTCCACGGCGTATTACTTCATCAGTGCCATGCGTGTAAACGAATTTAATAAGGTGCGGTAAAGCCAATTGATTGTAGATTTTAAATTGCAGATTTCAGATTGACTTTCCCAAGCCAGGTGGTCGTTCATCCATCTTTGATTCGTTAAAGTGTAACTGGCAAATGTATAGGAATGAAACTTATATTTCCTGAGAAAATAAGAGAAATAAAAAATAATTTTTTGATGATTAGTTACTTAAAAAAATTATTTATCTTGTAAAGTTTTTTCAAAAAAAGATGGAATCTTAGGTTATAAGTAGCTTCCCATCTCTGTACACTGGGAGCACATTTGCTTCATCAGCAGTTAAACAGTAACGTATATCTTTTTCAAGTCCGAAACCCATGAGGCGGTGATAATGTGAAGCATTGTTCTTCTTCATAAACTCAAAAAGATCTTTCTTACCATCATTGTACAGCGTCTCGGCCATATTAGATGAATCGCAATTGATAGAAAAATTTTCTTTTATTCTTGCTATTACCGCACCAGCAAATAATGTGTCTTCCATATTCACCCGATCTTTCCATGCAGCGCAACCCAAAATTACATTTTGCTTTATTTCTACTAAATAATCACATACGGCTGTCAGGTTAACAAAAGCACCGGTAATTATTCCATCTGCATTTTTATCCAATGCCATTTGCAACAATCTTGTTCCGTTTGTTGTGGTAAGCACCAGAGTTTTATTTTCTATAAACTCTTTGGGATATTCGAACGGTGAATTGCCATGAACCAACCCCTCGGCTACTTTCCCATCACGTTCGCCGGCTGTTATACCGTCTATTTGTTTACCGAGTTCGATGCAGCGGCTTACGCTGTCCACCGGAATGACACATTTAGCGCCATTATATAATGCAGTAGCAATTGTTGAGGTAGCCCGCAGAATATCTATAATGACAACGACACTGTTGCTTACATCATATAAATTCAATAACGCTGGTGAAAGACAGGTGTGAAGAGTGGGTTTGTTGATACTCATTAGGTATTATATTGGCCGTATTTAATAGTGATTTTGCAACAAAGCCTTCCACTTTTCGCCGGTGGCATATTGTTTTATTACATCATTTCTTTTCTTGATTAGATTTTCGATATAAGTAGAGAGATAAAATTTATTTACCAGTTTCCCAATTAAGCCATACGGTGTTTCATAACGAAGTATATCAATTACAATTGTTCCGTTCGTGATGGGTTTGAAATGATGTTCGTGTTCAAAAAATTTAAAATCGCCACGAATCATTTTGTCTGTGAACTTTTCAAACAGCAGCATCTCGGTAATTTTTGAAGTAAAAAAACGGGTTTTAAACAAATGTTTTGCTTTCCATGTCACGGTTTCATCTTTTTTTATCAATCCCGATGTTACTCCGGCTACTGCAATCTCGCCTGTTTGCTGCATCGAAATTTTGTGGAGGCTTATGCTCCGGCTAAGATCAAAAACCCGTTTTACGGGTGCAGGAATAAATGTTGTTAAGTGAATTGTTGGCATTGGCAAACTATTATACAAAGCTATTAATGTAAAACCAGTTACTTGAACTGGCAGCTATTTATCTTCCAGGGTTACGGAATTTTACATTTAACTGAAAGGCATTTTTACAATTTTTGCTTTCAGCGTTTTATCACGAACTGTTATAAATATTTCAACATCGGGTATTGCGTGTTCTGTAGCTACGTATCCAAGTCCAATTGCTTTTTGCAATGTTGGCGATTGTGTGCCTGAAGTTACATAACCTATTTTATTACCTGCAGCATCTTTTATTTCATAATGATGCCGGGGTATGCCGCGGTCAATCATTTCAAAACCTACCAACTTTCTTTTTACACCTTCCGCCTTTTGTTTTTCAAAAATATTTTTTGATGTGAACTCTTTAGTGAATTTGGTTATCCATCCCAATCCCGCTTCTAATGGAGATGTAGTATCATCTATATCGTTTCCATATAAACAAAATCCCATTTCTAATCTTAATGTATCTCTTGCACCCAAACCAATTGGTTTCATACCAAGCGGTGTTCCTTTTTCAAAAATTGCATTCCATATTTTATCTGCAGCGTCATCTTTGTCCTCGAAATAAATTTCAACACCACCTGCGCCTGTATATCCTGTTGCGCTTATCATTACATTTTCAACTCCTGCAAATTTCCCTTTTACAAATGTGTAATATTTTAAATTTAAAATATCTATTTCGGTTAATGATTGCAATATTTTTGTTGCTTCGGGTCCTTGTATTGCAAGCAAACATGTTTTTCCGGAAATATCATGCATTTCAACATTGTTTGTGTTATGCTTACATATCCAATCCCAGTCTTTCTGAATATTCCCGGCATTTACTACCAGCATATAAACTTTATTCTCTTCTATACAATACACAAGAAGATCATCAACTATACCCCCGTTTTCGTTTGGCAGGCAACTGTACTGTGCTTTGCCTTTTGAAAGTTTTGATGCATCATTACTTGTTACCCGCTGAATTAATTCCAATGCATTTTCACCTTTCAAAACAAATTCACCCATGTGGCTTACATCAAAAACACCTGCATTTTTTCTTACAGCCGCATGTTCATCATTTATTCCGGTATAAGAAATGGGCATATTATATCCTGCAAACTCAGCCATTTTAGCCCCAAGAGCAATATGTTTTTCTATGAAAGGTGTATTCTTCATAATTGATTTTAACGATAAAAGTAATTTGCCGAAAGAATTTCAATTCAGCAAAAATAATGGTTGGCGGTCACTGTAAAAATTAAATGAAAATGCCCCGTAAATCCGGGGCAAAATCAAAGTTTTATTATTTTTACTTCTTTGTTAACTAAACATTCTTTCTAATGTCAGCATTGGAAAAGATTTGCCCGATGTATTTGTTTTTTCATCGGTTTCTGTTGTTTTTAATTTTGCTGCAGGTTTAACACTATCAGCATTTTTCTTTTTTAAATTGTCTTCCATCTCTTTTAGTCTTTTCTGCTCTTTCTCAATTTTTCTTTTTTGTTCTTCCATGGAAACTGAATCGCTTTTAGGCTCATATCTGTAATCATCATAAATAACTTTTTTCCCATCTGCACTTTTCAATTCGCCATCTGCGCCCATAGTATAATCGATATTTGACCGCCACGGGAAACCATGATTTTCCCAACCGAAACCATCACCGGATCTTTGCCAGGTTTTCCAACTATTTCTGTT
Organism: Bacteroidota bacterium; assembly: GCA_031423175.1. Classification (GTDB taxonomy): domain Bacteria; phylum Bacteroidota; class Bacteroidia; order Chitinophagales; family Chitinophagaceae; genus VBAR01. The sequence goes on along the minus strand of JANPEU010000435.1, from coordinate 3,356 downwards.
TCTCATTTTAATACTGATTGGGTTTAATTTATCAAACATAGTTCCATCAAACCGGATTTGTTTACCTACGGGTACATAAATTTCAACTTCTATTGTTTGTCCGCGAAACTTACTGTCTTTATCTACTGCAAAACCACTTCCTAAATCCAATACATTATTATTATATGAAGCATGATAAACAATTTTCGACGCCCGGTCAACTGCATCTCTTGAGGATCTGCCGGCACTGGATTTACGAACTGTTACATGATAATTCTCATCATAACTTTTTTGTATTTCATGAAATTTTATAAAAGAAAGTTTAAGGCTGTCTGATGATAAATCCCAGCCTTCCCAATTTGTATCTGCCCACCATATTCTATCGCTTAATTCAAGTTGTTGTTCTGTTACAGCAACAATCATCTTGTTATTCGCGGGTTGTTGTGTTATTGGTATTTCTATTTGTGGTGCATTTTCATAATATCTGAAATCTCTGGAGATACTTGCAGCCAGCAAGCTTGCAAATACCCAACCCAATGTCCATAGTCCACCAAAAATCCAACCGAGATAACTTTTTCTTGATTTAACTCCAATAATTCTTCTTATCAACCAAATTAAAAATCCAACTAATGGCACTAAAAGAAATAATATTAATGTACCCCATGCATATAGCTGCTGCCATTTACTGGTCCACAAAAAATTATTTATCGGCCACCATGCTACACCTCCAAATACGGCTGCCATTAGTGCAACAAATAATGCAAATGCAATGGTGCCGAATATAAATAAGAAAAATGCTTTGAATATTACACCGATCGCATGACCCAATCCGGAACGAACAGGTCTTGAAGCTTCCCGCACATCTGCAACGAATGCTTTTCCTCTTGTGTTGGAAAATTCTCTTGCTTTGTTCGTCATATTTTGTGCCGCTTCTTTTACTTCACCGCTCCACTCTTTTGCTCTGTCTCTTACATTACCCATTCCTTCCTGCACATTCTGTTTTATACTATTTACATCCACTTTTTCACCACGCATTTCCATTTTTTCATATGGGCTGCTAGCTTCGGGTAATACCGCCCAAAGAATTATATAAGCCAAAATAAAAGTACCCGTAAGTGAGCCAGATACTATATTCAATCCCAAACCATGATTAAACGGACCATCTAAAATGCTAAATAAAACACTTAATAGAATTGGTGCTGCAAATGCTAAACGTATTTTCCATGTATCAATATTAAAATACGCAGATAAACCGCCTGCTACACCACCAATTACTTTATCTGAAGGATTGCGAAATAATCTTTTCCCGCCATACTCATCCAGGTCTTTTGTTGGTAAAATCATCCATAAAATTATATAAAGTAAAAAGCCAATACCAAAACCACCAAAGGTTACAATGGCAAATAATATTCTTACAATAGCAGGATCAACATTCATATAATTTGCAAGTCCGCTACATACCCCACCAATAAATTTATCACTTGTATCGCGATACAATCTACCTCTACCTGTTGTTTTCGTGTATGTGCCGGAAGTTTGCGAGCTTGAAGAAGATGATTGATTAGCTGATGCAGCGCCACCAGAAAAACTCGCTGAAGCTTTTGTTTCTTCTGCAGCGTCTGCCTCAAAGTCTTGTGGCCTTCCCATTGATGAAGCAATTTCTTCCACATCCGCATCGGTAATTGTTGATGCACCTTTTCTCACTTTCTCACTCATCAACTCGGCAATGCGGCTTTCAATATCATTGATAATTTCTTCACGTCCTTCTTCATTTGCAAAATACTTGCGCAGGCTTTCAATATAAGCTTGCAAATTTTCATAAGCAGAATCTTCAATCGGTATCACCCGACCGCTTAAGTTTATGTTGATTATCTTTTTCATGATTTATTTTTTTTGTGTTGGTGCTGGTTTTGTAATTTAAAACTTAATTAGATAAATGTTCTTTATTCAATTCGTCTTTTTTATTTGCCAAAGCGTTTACGGCATTTGATAGTTCATTCCAGGTTTGCTCCAGCTCTTTATAAAATGCTCCCCCTTTTTCGGTAAGCAAAAAATATTTGCGGGGTGGCCCGGAATTACTTTCTACCCACCTGTACGTTAACATTTCTGCATTTTTCAATCTTGTGAGCAAGGGATAAAGTGTGCCTTCAAAAATCTGAAGATTACATGCCCTCATCTCTTCCACTATATCACTTGGATAAGCCTCTCCACGACGGATGATGGATAGTATGCAGAATTCCAGAATCCCCTTCCGCATTTGACTTTGTGTGTTTTCTATATTCATAACTCTTTTTTTCTTTTTTAGTAATTCCTTTATTATCTGTTAATGGCCATAACTCACAACTCTTGTAATTTGCCATCCCTTTTTATTTTTTTGCCATATATGTACAAACTTAAAAGTTCCACATTCCTGTTTGCCATTTTCTATATGACAAAAGGTGTGAGCTCCGATTTCCATCGCACCATAACCAGGTATTGGATAAACTTCGAGGCTACCCTTTACAAGCTCCCTTTTTAATTGATTGTTTTGTTTTGCAGTTATTTTTAAAAAAGAAATAGTGTGATCATAATTTGTCAACCCTCCTTTATCATGAAAAAATTCCAGGTCTTGTGTAAACAACGATTTAAATTGATTGGTATCTCTTGTATTAAAAGCTGTGAACATGATATTGTCCATTTCAGCAATTTCTCTATATAAACCAGCATTTGTAATTGAGTCTTTATTGGATTGAGAATTTGCCCAATTATTAGTCAATACTAGAATAAGAGCTACAAATATGAATCTGGTTAAATTTGATTTTGAACTCATTTTTTTGATTTCTAATCCAAAGATAGGGTGATATTTGGTACTATGCAACACAAAGTACCTGCTTATTAAAAAAATATTTTTACTTTTTCGCTTTAATATCACTAAAACTCAATACTGTAAAGGTTTTTCTGGAAATATATGGTTGGCTAAAAAAAATTACAAGTTTGATGATTGGTAATATAGCCTGATTAAAAGCGGGTTTTTAAAAGATTGTAACAGGCTTGAAGGCTTTTTTGCCGATTTTTATTGCCTATATATATTGTATGAAGCAGTTTCTTTTTTTTGTAATAATTCTTGTTTCCCTTTCCTCCTGTTCGGATAAATATGTGGCCTTCAAAAACAGGTATAGCCATAAAAGTCCAGACGGGAATCCTGATTATAAAGATTTATCATATTGGGCTTCGCATCCCTGGAAATGGGATCCGGGGGATAGTATTCCAAAACCTTTGATGAATGAATCAAGAGATTCGGTTGTTGATGTTTTCTTTCTGCACCCAACCATGTTTGTATTAAAAAAATACAGGAATAAATGGAATGCCTCAATAGATGATCATTATATCAATGCAAA
>JANPEU010000434.1:0-1787 GCA_031423175.1 Bacteroidota bacterium | reverse complement strand
GTAAGCCTGCCATCATCCAATACCTGTAGCAAAACATTCCAAACATCCGGATTTGCTTTTTCAATTTCATCGAGCAACACAACGCTATATGGTTTTCTCCGAACTGCTTCAGTTAACTGTCCCCCTTCATCATAACCTACATAACCGGGAGGCGCACCTACCAGACGTGAGACCGTATGTTTTTCCTGGTACTCACTCATATCAATACGGGTCATCATGCTTTCATCATCAAATAAATATTCTGCTAATGCTTTTGCCAGTTCTGTTTTACCAACTCCTGTTGTTCCTAAAAAAATAAATGAGCCAATCGGTTTTTTGGGATCCTGCAACCCGGCACGGCTTCTTCGAATGGCATCGGCTACGGCAGTGATTGCTTCATCCTGCCCTACCACCCTTTCATGCAAATGATCTTCCAGTTTTAATAATTTTTCTTTGTCACTCTGCAGCATTTTACTTACCGGTATGCCGGTAGCTTTAGCAATACTCTCTGCTATATCTTCTGCATCTACTTCCTCCTTCAGTAATCGTTTCTCACCACTATCATTTATTTGTTTTGTAATTTCAATTATCAATTGCTCCTGCTCTTTTATTTTTCCGTACCGGATTTCCGCCACCAACCCATAATCACCATTTCGCTCAGCCTGATCTGCTTTTTGTTTTAAATTTTCTATTTCAGCTTTTGCATTCTGTACTTTTTCCACCAGCTCCTTTTCCTGATTCCATTTTGCTTTGTAAGTATCCCGGGTTACAGAAAGATTTGCAATCTCCGTATTCAGTTCTTTTAGTTTTATTACATCATTTTCTCTTTTGATCGCTTCACGTTCTATTTCCAACTGACGAATCTGTCTGTCCAACTTATCTAATTCTTCCGGCATACTGTTCATTTCCAAACGCAGTTTTGCCGCACTTTCATCAATTAAGTCAATAGCTTTATCCGGCAAAAAACGATCAGTGATATACCGGTTGGATAATTCAACTGCAGCAATAATCGCATCATCTTTAATCCGAACATGATGATGCGTTTCATAACGATCTTTCAAGCCACGCAAAATTGAAATCGCATCTTCCACATTGGGTTCGTCTATTATGATCCGCTGAAATCTTCTTTCAAGGGCTTTATCTTTTTCAAAAAACTTTTGGTACTCACTTAAGGTTGTGGCACCGATTGCTCTTAATTCACCTCTTGCCAATGCAGGTTTTAAAATATTGGCTGCATCCATTGCACCTTCCCCACCACCTGCACCTACCAGTGTATGAATCTCATCTATGAATAGAATGATTTCGCCATCACTTGTACTTACTTCTTTTATTACAGCTTTCAACCGTTCTTCAAATTCACCTTTGTATTTTGCACCGGCTATTAACAAGCCCATATCCAGGGCATAAATAATTTTTGATTTTAAATTCTCCGGTACATCGCCATTTACAATACGCATAGCAAGGCCTTCGGCAATTGCTGTTTTTCCCACTCCCGGTTCACCAACTAAAATTGGATTGTTTTTAGAACGACGGCTTAGGATATGTAATGTTCTTCTTATCTCTTCATCCCGGCCAATAACCGGGTCCAATTTCCCGTTTCTTGCCAGTTCATTCAGGTTCTTTGCATACTTGTTCAATGCATTGTACTCCTGACTTTGCGTTTGCGATGTTACGGTTTCACCTTTCCGTAAATCTTTAATAGCTGTTACTAACCCTTTTTCTGTAAGTCCTGAATTTTTCAACAATTTTGCTGCATTATCATTTCCTTGCACAATGGCAAGCAATAAATGTTCGGGAGTTACAAACTC
>JANPEU010000433.1:0-13096 GCA_031423175.1 Bacteroidota bacterium | reverse complement strand
ATTTGTTACTTTTTTCCAAAAATCATTTCCATATTTTTCATAACCATAGCTTACCAAAATATAACCGAGATAATAATGATTGGGCACATAATGTTTCAATGAACCATTGCGCAGCTTCATCCATTTATATTTTTTACCAGCATCCCAAACAGTGGGATAAGCATTCATAAATTGCGGCAATCTACCCCTGCCCTGCTGGCTTAATACAGTTTCAGTATAAACTGCGTCGCCTTCAAAAAACCAATCGGGTATTGCTGCGTTGCTTGCCAGGGCAAAACCCTCTTCACCAAACAAAACACCTATCAGTTTACTGGCTCCTTTTTTAAAATTATTATACTGTTGTACATGGCGGTATTCGTGCAATGCTAATTGATCTATCCATGGAATACTTCCCTGATCAAGATTATTTAATGCTGGATTTAAAAAAAACTCACTGCGGTACGGACCCAGATTTACATACCCGTTAGGAATCACCGTTTGGTTCTGTAATACAATATTTATTTTATGCAAATTATCTCCAAGAGAAGTTGAACTGCCTTGCGCCATACGATGAATGATGGAAGCGACTCGGAATGCCTGACTATCCAGCCCCACAGGAAAAATAATTCTTGCCGTATCTGTATTGATCTGTTTCCATTTTACTGAAGGGGGGTTGCCTCCAAATTGCTGGGCTGTTGAAAATATATAAAATGAAATAGAGCAAATAAAAAAAAAGAGTTGCTTCATCAGGGGATATTTAAAAGAGGAAGTTACGGAAAACTACGAGGAAGGAAATAGCATAATACTATTTCGAGATAACCGGCTAAATATATTATCTTGTGTATCCTTTCAAAACGCCCAACCTAAAAAAAATATATGAAAAAAATATTCAATTGCATTTATGTAGCAAGTGTATTAACAGTAGCATCCTGTGGTGGTACAGATAAAAACGAAAAAGAATTAAATACAGATATCAATTCTGTAAATTCAATACAAAGCGATTCAAATGCTAATGCTGCAAGTTCAACGAATTCTTTGCCGGTACAAAATCAGCAATCACAACCCGTAACAATAACTCCATCTGCAATAACGCCAGTTGAAAATAATACTTCAGGTGTAAACTTAAATCCTGCAACCACAATTGCACCTGCACAAAATATTTCTGCTGTAAAACCCGGAATGAACCCCGCTCATGGCCAGCCGGGTCATGATTGTGCTATTGCCGTTGGTGCTCCATTAAATTCTCGAGTTAACACAACTACACCTACTGTAACTACACCTGTAACAAACGGACTTCCCTCTAAAATAACTGTACCACCAATTACAGGTACACCACCAGTTCCATTACAAACCGGTGCCGTTGGCCCGGGTTTAAATCCAGCACATGGACAGCCGGGTCATCGATGCGATATTGCTGTGGGTGCTGCTTTACCAAAGCAATAATTTTTTACTGCGAAAAAAATCATTAAATATTCCTGGTATAAATAATTTGTGTAGTAAAAATTATTTAATTTAACTTTTCTTTTGCCACCAGCGAATATCCATCCACATCCATTGAGAAATAGTACATTTGTTTTATTAAAATTTGACTGAATGCGGATATACATTTTAAGCCTTGCTTCTATATTCACTACCGTAATTTCTTTTTCGCAACCGGTAAGCCGTCCAAAATTAGTTGTTGGCATTGTTGTCGATCAAATGCGATGGGATTATCTCTATCGTTATTATGATCGATATGCAGCAACCGGAGGTTTTAAGAGAATGCTGAGTCAGGGGTTTAGCTGCGAAAACACTTTGATTCCTTTTACACCAACAGTAACCGCTCCCGGCCACGCATCTATTTATACAGGTTCGGTACCAGCTATTCATGGCATTACCGGCAATCTCTGGTGGGAAAATGATAAGGGTTATGATATGTATTGTACGCAGGATGATATGGAGAAAAATGTAGGTGGTGGAAGCGTAGGTGAAGGAAGTCAGAGTCCGAGAAATTTACTGGTAACTACAATTGGTGATGAATTGAAGTTGGCAACCAACTCGAGAAGCAAAGTGATTGGCATTGCGTTGAAAGACCGGGGTGGCATCTTATCCGCCGGGCATTCTGCCAATGCAGCTTACTGGTATGATGCTGCCAAAGGAAATTTTATTACATCAACTTATTACATGCAGGAGTTGCCGAAATGGGTAAATGATTTTAATGCAAAAAAATTAGTTGATAAATATTATGAACAGGGATGGAATACGCTGTACCCGATAAATACCTATATACAAAGTACAGCAGATGATAAAAAATACGAAAACCACGCTTTTGGTAAAGGCTTTCCTTATGACTTAAAAAAATATGCCGGTACAAATTATAATATCGTATTAAGCACTCCTTATGGAAATTCATTAACTACCGAATTTGCTAAAGCAACTTTAGTTAGTGAGCAATTAGGTGCTGATGCCGAAACAGATCTTTTAACGATCAGTTATTCCTCTACTGATTATATCGGTCATGGTTTTGGTCCTAACTCGATAGAACAGGAGGATGATTTTTTAAGATTGGATAAAGAACTTGCAGATCTTATGGATTTTATTGATAGCAAAGTTGGAAAAGATCAATATACTGTTTTTTTAACGGCAGATCATGGAGTAGCTCATGTTCCGGGATTTATGGCTGAAAATAAATTGCCTTCAGGAAGTATTAATCCTGAAAATTTGAAAAAAGAAATTAATGCAAAACTTTTTACTGAATTTGGTAAACAAAATTTAATCGTAAGTTCTTTCAACTATCAGTACTACTTAAACCTTGCGGCAATTGATTCTGCAAAGTTAGATAAGAAAAAAATTATTAATTCAATTATCAGTTTTGTTGAGTGGCAGCCCGGTATTTCCAGAGTTTTTTCAATAGATGAAATGATCGAAGTTCCGATGAATAAAACAATGAAAGAAATGTTTGCAAATGGATATTATCCAAAACGGAGTGGTCAAATTCAATTGATCATGGAACCGCATTGGATAGAAGGTTTTGGTGCAACAGGAACCACACATGGTGCATGGAGCCCTTATGATGCACATATACCCCTGCTTTGGTATGGCTGGGGCATAAAACAGGGAAAAACAAACCGGGAAACATATATGACTGATATTGCAGCTACACTTGCCGCTCTTTTACATATACAAATGCCAAGCGGATGTGTTGGTAATGTAATACCAGAAGTATTGAAATAAAATTTAATTCTTGAATAAACACACCATAAATATTTTTGAAATGAAAAAACAAACTTTCACCCTGTTTTTGTCTCTCGTATTTTTTTTGATACAAGTCAGTGCGCAAAAAAAACTAGATAGTGTACAGTTTTTTATAGATGAAAAACCGATAGCGGTAACAATTTCATCTGATTTTAAAAAACTATTTAATACAAAAAAAGAAACCCCCTGGCAGGAGACTTCAATTACCTTGCGAATGCCCGATAGCACAGTTATATCAGAAGGCGTACAGATGCGGGCAAGAGGAAATTATAGAAGGACAGAATGCTATATGCCTTCGCTGATGATTAATTTTCATAATACCACTTCACCACGTACGTATGAATTGGATAAACTAAAAATTGTTTCGGGTTGTGGTACAGCTGTAAGGGATGAACAATTAGTGCTGAAAGAATACCTCGCATATAAAATGTTTAATATTTTATCACCCATAAGTTTCAGAGTACGATTGATTCGATTATCGTTTGAAGATAGCAAAGGGAAAATAAAAAAATATTCAACCTGGGGATTTTTTATAGAGGATGTGGATGATATGGCAAAAAGAAATAAATATAAAGAATATGAAATTGCAACCGAGCAACGGTCAACCAGCCAGGAGCGAATGACATTTGTATCCTTGTTTGAATACCTGATTGGAAATACAGACTGGTCGGTTCCAAATTTTCATAATATCAAATTGTTAATGCCAAGAAAAGATTCAACAGCTTTGCCATTTCCGGTTCCTTACGATTTTGATTTTGCAGGCATGGTAGATGCGGATTATGCAACCCCGGCAGAAATAATGGGAACAGAAAAAGTAACAGAAAGAGTTTACCGCGGGTTTGCACGTCCGATGGATGAAATAATGTCTGGTTTAAAATTCCTTAAAGAAAAAAGAACTGAACTCAATAACCTGATTATGAATTTTGATTTGCTGCCAGAAAAAACGAGAAAAGATATTGTAAAATATTTTGACGAGTTTTATAAAATAGCAGACAACCAAAGGGAAATTCAGAAAATATTTATTGACGAAGCAAGAAAAAATTAACTACGAATCAATACACTATTATGGAATTAACAGAAAAATTTGAACAAGCAAAAAATGATAGCAAGTCATTTTCAGAAAGACCGAGTAATGAAACGTTACTACAGCTTTATTCTTTATATAAACAGGGAGCCATTGGAGATGTAGATACCGATCCTCCATCCAATCCATTTGACTTTGTGGCAAAAGCAAAATACGAAGCTTGGGCTAACCTGAAAGGCAAATCAAAAGAAATAGCCATGAAAGAGTATGTGGACCTCGTAGAAAAGCTGAAGAGTTAAACTAGCAGTTTTAAATTGCCCATTACTTTCAAGATTCTTGAATGCTACCCGACAACTTTTCACTCATATCTGACCGATACAATAAATCAAACTCTTTTCCAATAATCGGGTAGCTGAATTTGCCTTGTGCATCTTCAGCTATTTTATATTTATTAAATGATGAATAAGTTTCCATCATTTTTATCATAGCTTCTTTTAGCTTTTCCGTATTTCCCGGCTCAACAAGAATTGAATTGTCATTTGAAACTAATTCCGGAATGCCGCCAACATTTGTAGCTATTACCGGCACTCCGCAACAAAGTGCTTCACTTATTACACAAGGTGAATTCTCGATATTGCTGAATAAAACCAGGCAATCAGATTGCTGAATTTCATTGGCTACCTGGCTATATGCTATTTCGCCTTTTAAAAAAACAGAATTATTTAATAAACCCAAATCCGCTGCTAATTGTTTTATTGAAAAATAATTTTCGCCAACTATTACCAATTCAGCATTTTTCTTAATGTTTTGCAATTCTTTAAATGCAAATAATATTCCTTCCACATTTTTCAACGAAATCATATTTGATATATGAATAAACCGGAATTTTTCCTGATGTTTAGTTTTATAAAAAAACAAATCTGCATTGACTGTATTGTTTATAATTGTGAAATTTAAATCAGTTGATATCATGTTTCTTATTTCCGCAGCCAGATAATTACTTACACTTAATAATTTAGTTGCATTTAAAAAAACGGTTCTTGTTAATCGTTTAAACCAGGAAGGCTTAGCACTGTAATTTTCTTTTAATACTTTATTATAAATACCCCAATGTTCAGTCACAATATAGGGAATGGAAAATTTTCTTTTGATCCATAATGCAATAAGTCCGGCTTTCACTGGTATATGCACATGTACCAGATCGGGTTTACCTTTTTCTTTTATATATTTTTCAATCGCTTTTTTATACAGCTTGCTCCAGGTAATATGATGAAGAATTTTTCCAATTAATCCTTTTCTGTTTTTATAGAGTATTATGGTTTCCGTTAATCCCTTTTCACTCGTTAGAAAGAATGATGTCTTGCTTTGGTCAATAGTACCTGAAACATGAATCACATCAATATCATTGTACAAAGATGCAGCCCTTGCATGACGTTGAATAAAATCGCCATTAAAAGGGGTCGCTTCTGAAGGATACCAACTGCATAACCATAAAATTCTCTTTCTTTTCATTCCGGCTTAAAAATAGTTCAGCCTGCAATGTCTGCAAAACTTATCATGCTTTTCATTTAAATTTGTTTATGGCATTCCGAAAAATATTCAATACAAAAGCAAACTCCGATTTAAATACAGGGTTTGGTATAAACAGTAACGACAGCGGTGGCCGGTTTATAAACCGGGAAGGATTTCCAAATATAAAAAAACATGGACTCCCTTTTTTTCAGCGCTACAGTTGGTTTCATACGATGCTGTCAATACCAATATTGAAATTTTTATTATTCATTTTGTTGGTCTTTATTACGATAAATATATTTTTTGCAGGTATTTACCTGCTTATTGGAATAGATCACCTGGGTGGTGTGGTAAAAGGAAATGCAATACATAATTTTTTAGAAGCTTTTTTCTTTAGTTTACAAACCTATACAACTGTTGGATATGGAAGAATAAATCCGGTGGGCTATCTCACGAGTTCCATAGCTGCTTTCGAGGCGTTCCTTGGTTTGATGACTTTTGCATTAGCAACCGGTTTGCTGTATGCACGGTTTTCAAAACCAAATGCCTATATAAAGTTTAGTGATAATGCTGTAATTGCCCCATACAAAAATAGTACAGCATTGATGCTACGCTTTGTTCCTTATAGAAATAATTATCTTACCGATGTTGAAGTAAAAGTTTCTCTTGTTATAAAGGCAGAAGAAAACGGGAACCTGACAAATCGTTTTTTCAATCTTACACTTGAATTGTCAAAAATAAATGCATTGTCACTAAGTTGGACAATTGTTCACCCCATTGATGAAAACAGTCCACTATACGGGCTGTCAGAAGACGATTTTAAAAACACTTTTATGGAAGTAATGGTTTTTGTAAAAGGATTTGATGAAGCGTATTCAAATACAGTAGTGGCACGTACATCCTACACCAACAATGAAATTGTATATGGCGCTAAATATATCATGATGTTTCACCCTGATGAAAGAGGCAAACAAACAATACTTGAATTAGACAAACTAAATGAAATGGAGAAAAAAGAAATGCCTCCTTTACCTGTGGTAACGTCCGTGTAAATGATCTTGTTTTACTACAATAAAGGATTTTCTTTTCAGATAATACAGTACCAATAAAATACAAATTGGAATAAAACTCAGTAGCTGTATAAATAAAAAATGGGTTCGAAGACCAAGCCAAAAAAGAAAAACAGTTAGAAAAATTCCACCCAATAACTGTAGATCATTAATCTGGCTTTCAACCTTAAAATAGTAAAAACTGGGCTGTGAAAAACTCAATTCAATTGGCTGGGTAAAATGAAAACCATCAGATACAACAATCTTCGTTCGATTATCTTCTACTTCTATCAAAACCGGTTTATCATTCAGCAAAGGATAAATTTGCTTATTGTTTACAATAACTTTTACGTTCAGAAAACTTAAGAGTATCTGATTTTTTTTTGAGATTACTATGAAGTTTGTGGCAGAAATAAATGTCTATTTCAGTGCTTTGATAATTTCAATAAAATCAGCAGCCACCAGCGATGCGCCACCCACCAATCCGCCATCCACATCTTTACATCCAAAAATTTCTTTTGCATTATTTGCTTTTACGCTGCCGCCATATAAGATAGAAACGGTTTCAGCTACTTCGGTATTGTACTGAGCAGCAATAACAGATCGCAGATGTGCATGCATTTCCTGAGCTTGCTCAGTGCTTGCAGTTTTGCCGGTGCCAATAGCCCAGATGGGTTCATAGGCTATGATAAAATGTTGAATTTGCTCTGCTGAAAGATGAAATAACGATTCATGCAATTGAAGAGTAACAAAATCATTTTGTGTTCCGGCTTCACGAATAGCTAACGGTTCGCCACAACAAAAGATGGGGGCAATATTCTTTTCCAAACAAAGATTTACTTTATCTGCCAGCATCGAATTGCTTTCAGCAAAATATTCACGTCTTTCACTATGTCCGATTACACAATAGTTCACGTTGATAGAACGCAGCATCTCAACAGAAATTTCACCGGTATAAGCCCCGGATTTTTTATGATGACAATTTTGGGCTGCCACCTCGTAATTATTTTCTTCGTCCACTTCACTTCTCGTCATTATTAAATAAGGAGATGGTACTGCAAAAATTGCTAGCTGATGAGCCTGCAGTTGTATGCCTGCTTCCAGTATATCATCTAATAATTTTTCTCCCTGCTGATAGGTAAGATTCATTTTCCAGTTTGCTGCTGCAATTTGTTTTCTCATTTCTATTTACTGTTTATTTTTAATAGATTGTAAAGGGCTGGTTATTCTCACTCATCACTCGCCATTCCCTATTTATAAATATGCTTCAAAATACTTCGCTCATTTTCACTCACTAATTGTCCTTTTAGTTTTTTCCAGTCTTCAATATCGAGTAGTGCTTTTTCAAAATCATAACGGTTTACACCATCACTGCCCCAGGCAAATGAAGGAATATATTTTGGTGTAAGGCCGGCGCCAAAAATATTACAACAAACCCCGGTTACGGTTCCGGTATTGATCGATGTATTGATTGAGGTCTTTGTGTAATCACCCATCATCACTCCACATTTTTTTCCAACGCAATATTCACCATTAGGTGTCCATACCCTTACTTCGCTTGCATTATTTTTCAGGTTGGAGTTTGTAGTACCGGCACCCAGGTTGCACCACTCGCCTATCACCGAATCGCCAAGATAACCATCATGTGCTTTATTGCTATAGCCAAACACAACAGAATTTTTTATTTCGCCACCACAAACAGATGATGGACCAATGGTAGTGGCGCCGTAAACTTTTGCACCCATTTTAAGACATGCATTATCGCCTAATGAAAACGGGCCCCGGATCATACATCCATCCATTACCTCAGCATTTTTTCCAATATATACAGGACCTGTACCTGCATTAATAATTGAATGCTCAACCTTTGCTCCTTTCTCAATAAAAATCTGTGAGGCATTGATAACTTTATTTGTTTTAGAAATTGGTTGAGATTTTCTGATTCCTTTTTTTAAAACAAAATCCTGACGTAAAGCATAATCGTTTAACTGAAAAATGTCCCAGGGATATTGTATTGCTTTTACTTCACCTTCAAAATCAACAGCACGGGTAACTTTTACTTTGTGTTTTCCAGTAATTTCTTTTTTTGTAAACCGGAAAACAATTCCTGCCATGCTTTTTACCGAAATAAATTCTCCGTTCTTTAATTGTTTTACTTTTTTAATTAATTGTGAAGTGGGCAATACATTTCCATGAATCATAAAACAAATATCATCTTCCCCAATTTCTGAAATATGAATGCTACGTTCAAAATCTTTATAATCATCTTCTTTTTTATCATAAGAAATCATTCCCAGCATCTGCTCCCATTTTTCGCGGATGGTAAGAATGCCGATACGAATATCCTGAATCTGCCGGGTTAGTGTAAACGGAAACAGATTTTCGGGCTGGCAAAATTCTTCTGTAAAAATGATTTTATTCATTGGAATGTGATGAGTCAAAAATAAGGAAAGATAAATTTGCATTGATTTAAAGTTCCAGAAAAGCTGAAAGTTCAGTACCTACTGTGTCTTCCAAAATATCCACTACAATAAAAAATGATGAGCCTTTAGATTTGAGAATTCATTAGCTTTAAGAGTCATTACAGCGTGGGATTATAGCAATGCACAAAGCCTGCACACAGCAAACCCCTCGTGGACGTATCACTTAGTTTGAAAAGAGGAAAACCCCGAAGAAACTGAACGACAATCAATATGACCACAACAAAATCAGATGACCCAATCAATTAACTTTAAAAAACGAGCATGAAACTGACAGGCTTATTATTGGCGTTGATTTTAATCGTTTGGTTTTTTATCACACAATTAGCGGTGTGTAGCAACAGTATTATCTTAAAATCTGGTATAATAAATGACGGTAACATACTCGCTACAAAGAGGATTTTGTGGCTACTATTGATTTTGCTCCAATGTTTTTTTTGCGTTAGGGTCTATCAATTAACAAAGGTTCTTCAAGGAAACTACACTGTACTTTTAAAAGTTGGACTTTTTGTTGCGATAGCGTTTTTAGTAATCAGCGTTATCATCTTTATCATTAGTCTATCGTCTTACTGGATGTAGAAGTGTAATCCTGCCGTTAGGTGAAACAAAATGTGTTGACAGAAAGTCCCGTTCTTCTGTTCCTTCGGGGTCTTCAATTAAATTTATTTATTAAAAGGAAATTGTCTAAGCGGGGTTTGCCGTGTGTGGGCTTGTGTTTAGCTGCAACCCCGATTTATAGAGGACTTCAAATAAGGTGAAACTATGAAGATTTAGATTTCAAAATTCTTTAGATTTGACCAGAGGATTCCTTTGGAATGATTCTTTATAGCGAGGGGTTCCTGCACTGCTTCATGCCAGCACTCGGGAAACCCCTCGTGGACGCATTACTTAGTTTGTAATGAGGAAGACCCCGAAGAAACTGAAAATCCAGGTCAGGTCGCAGTACATGAATCACTACATTTATTAGGATTAAAAGACACCTATTTAAAAGATTCGAGAGGGAAGCCGACAGGAGAAAACCGTCCGGGTTTTGAAAAGGATATTATGAGTTTAGGAGGTGGTGGAAAAAATAGTGAAATGCATCAATCACATTGGAATAATTGGGGTAGTTACTTATTAAGTCAGCCACAAGCGCAGCAACAACAAACGCAGCCGAAAACTCAATTTCTCCTCAAGTATTGGGTTGAGATGTATACAAAAGAATAAAACTTATGAAAAAAAAATTTCTATTTATTGCAATCATTTTAATGGTTAAAAATGATGCATTTTCTCAGACCTCATCTGATACTAAAGCTATATATAAAACGGGTTGGTTGGTTTATTGGGCAGAACAAATAATATGGGTTGAAGCAAAGCTTAATAAAAATATAAAGCCTAAGGAATTTTTTAAGGACTCGCTTTATGAAAATGGGTTGGCAATCTCTGGACATTATAAGGTCCGTTTTTTTGGAGACTTTGCGTATTCATTCATAGTAACTTACAGATTACCCAAAAATAGTAAGGATCCCGTTGATAAAGATTCAATATGGATTATGCCTATAAAAGCAGAACTGAAGGAAAAAATATTGAACTTTTATGACCCTGAGATATTAAGCTTGTATAGCAGTGAAAAGAAAACGACAGTTATGTACAGCTTTGAAACTAACTACAGGATTGAGAATGTCGAAGCGCTTAGAAGAAAGGATGAGAGGAAAATATCCCGATATTTGAAAAAAAGAAATTGGACTATTGATGATGCCTTACGGCAGCAGAAAGGTGCATTTTAATTTGAAAGCAAAGCTGATTTCAGTTCCCTGATTTGCCTTCGTTGGTATATATCCGAAAGCAGCACCCCCGTTGTCGTTAGAATGCTGAATAAATAAAAATAAGATGAAAGGTTGTCCATCGTTTCCCAAAATAATCGGGACAGGTATAACGATAGGCTGCAAACAAAATAACCAAAACAACAAACCCCCTGAAGAATCAGGGGGTTTAAAGTATAGCCATGAAAAACAATTCTTCATCAAAATCGGGAAATGAATCCTAAAAAATCAGAAGAACAATTTTAAAGTTAATATTATTCGGCTTTTTTTGCGTATTTCTTTTTGTACTTATCGATACGTCCTGCTGTATCCACCATCATATTTTTACCCGTAAAAAACGGATGCGATGTATTTGAAATCTCCAGTTTTACCAACGGATATTCATTGCCATCTTCCCATTTCAACATTTCTTTAGATGCGGCAGATGAGCGGCTAAGAAAGGTAGTGCCGTTACTCATGTCTTTAAATACCACTAAACGATAACTGGTTGGATGTATTCCCTCTTTCATAAATCTTTGATTTTTAGTTCGTACGCCTGTCCCGATTCAATCGGGAGAGTTTGTCGTATAACTTTTTTATTTTATTAAGTCGGCAAAGATAAAGCCGTAGTCCTTTAGTGCCAAATGTAAATTGTCTATAGGACTTCCCAGGGAGAAGATAATTTCTGATAGGGTTTTAAATGACGAAAGCATCAGATTCTGTCTGCATTCCAGCTTTCACCTTCCTGCTTACATTTTCTAATGCTTCCGGGAGTTGCTTCCATCTTTTAAGGGATTTCCACCGCTCCTTGCATTTCATTTTGTTTCCAAAACTACGTGCAGTTGTAAAACAAATATACATTCATCAACTACCGGTTTCCTAATTTTTCATCGTATTGTTCAGCACCCCTTATCCACTTTGTTTAGCACAAAAAAATGAAAATTAATAAGGGTTATCCACCAATCAACTCCGCATATTCACAAATTGTAAAGGAAACTGAAGATTAGCTGTCTTGCAAAGTTGAATGATCTCTTGTAGGTCGTCCAATTTTTTTCCCACGACTCTTACCAAATCATCATTTATGGACGCCTGAACCTTCATCCCCGAATCTTTTATCAGCTTTACTAATTTTTTAGCATCTTCCTGTGGCAGTCCATTTCTTACCGATACTTCTTTTTTCCAAACCTTGCCGCTTTGAAATCCTTCTTTGGTAAAATCAAATGCCATCGGATCGATTCCCTGTTTATGTGCACGGTTCATCAGTACATCACATAGCTGTCGCATCTTCATATCATCATCTGTTTCCAGATTTATTTTAAAATCTTTTTTATTTAAGTCCATTACCACATGCGTTCCTTTAAAATCAAATCGATTGGTGATTTCTTTGGAAACTACATTTACCGCATTGTCCAATGCCTGTGCATCTACTTTTGAAACGATATCGAATGAAGCCATGATTTATATAAAATTTAGAATTGACAATTTTAGGTTGACGTTTCAAATGTAGGAATGTTTACATAAAAAATCCTTTCCGTTTTTTGGAAAGGGTTAAAAAAACCAAGACCCGTTTTTGCAAACGGGTATTGTAACACATGAGAAATAATCCAAAACTTACTGAAGAAAAATTTATACTTAAAAATTAATTATCTCCTGTTTTAACACGGTTCTGCTCATCGCCAGCACCGCCTGTTTTTCTTTTTTGACCAACTTTACCTTTGCTGAAACGGTACGTAAATCCAATTGCCACCTGTCTTGAATCACGTTGCTGCTGAAAAGATGCATCGATATTGCTGTATTTAATATCGCCTTTTATTTTTTGAGAATACAAGACATCACGAATGTTGAATCGTACAGAACCTTTTCCTTTCATTACTTGTTTGCTTATACCCATATTCATCATACCAAATCCTTTTATTCTGAAAACACCATCCACACCACCGGTTCTGTAAAAACCACTTAATTCTGCATTCCAGGTTTTACTTAATTTAAACTGGTTGGATAAATTAGCCTGGCCTGAAGTGGCACTGATTTTCACGG
>JANPEU010000432.1:0-16583 GCA_031423175.1 Bacteroidota bacterium | reverse complement strand
TATAATAACTTCTCCGTTTAATAACACACTTACGGTGTCTCCATCCACTTCTCCATTATCATACAATGCCAGTACCAGGCTGTCCGATACAAACTCTATAACAGCGGGTTTATCAAAATCTCGTTCAGAAATTTGTTTAGCAGCATCTGTGTTTATTACGGGTACATTTATTTTTGCTACAGGCTCTGAAATTGGTTTTATTTTTTCTTCTGTACTAGCGGGGGCAGTTGTTTTTTCTACAGAGTTAACTGTTGCAGTCTTTGATTTTATTTCTGTCGGTGAAGTTGCAATTTTTGTTTCTTCTGGCTTCGGTTTTGATTTTGCACTCGTCGTATTTATTTGTTGAACAGGAATAGCAATTGGTTTTGTATTTACATCAGGCGTAGAAATAGTATTGTTTTGAGCTTTGGCATTCGAGGCTATGCTCTTTTGTTTTTCATTAACTATAACAGTCTTTTTTTCAGTTGGTTTTATTGCAATAGCGTCAATAGAAACATTTGTAGTGTTAATTTTATTAGGCTGCTTCGCAATCAAATTATTTTTTTCGGTTTCCAGTTTTTCATTGACCACATTCGATTTCTTTTCATTGGTTTTGATTGCAATATTATCAGGGCTTGAAATTGCAGATGTGTTTATCTGAGTTGGCTGCTTCGTATTCAAATCATTTTTTTCGGCTTCCAGTTTTTCATTAGTCACATTCGATTTTTTTTCATTGGTTTTAATTGCAATATTATCAGGGCTTGAAATTGCAGATGTGTTTATCCGAGTTGGTTGCTTAGTATCCAAATTGTTTTTTTCAGTCTCCAGCTTTTCATTGGTCACACTAGATTTTTTTTCATTGGTTTTAATTGCAATATTATCAGGACTTGAAATTGCTGATGTGTTTATCTGAGTTAGTTGCTTAGTATCCAAATTGTTTTTTTCAGTCTCCAGCTTTTCATTGGTCACACTGGATTTTTTTTCATTGGTTTTAATTGCAATATTATCAGGACTTGAAATTGTTGAAGTGTTTATTGAAACGGGCTTTGTGGCAGAAGAAATACTTGCTCTGTTTATTTTCTCTTTCTCAGCCCTAACTAAACTCTTTAAAAACTCTTGCTTAAATACATCGTCTTTTTTTGCAACAGCGTTTTCGTTTTGTTTTTTCCATTCGTTATAAAAAGCAATATCCTCGGTTTTTTTCAATTCCTCCAGGTGTGGAAATATTTTTGATTTACTTAAATCTCTTTCTGTTTTCAATTCCGACTTACCGGAAATAGCGTAATATTTTTTTGTTGTGTTTGTTTTCCAGTTTCCATCCAGGTTCCAGGTACTGTCGGTTGCATTTCTTTTAAAAGTATAAACGACCCTTACTTTTTTTTCAGGCTTTTGTGGAAAATTGTGCATGAGTATTTCATTGTCTTCTACTTCGCAGATATCCCCATGAATTGTTCCTTCAACTCTTTTTACGATGTAATAAAGATTTTCATCAACAAAAAAAGTATTGCGGGTATAGCCATATACTTTGTCTTTGTATTGGGTTAATACAATTTCATATTCATCATCTTTTCGTACGGTAGTACTGTCATTAGTCATTTTGCCCATCCACAAACCGGTAAGCGATTGTCCATAAAAAAATACTGGAAAAAATAAAAGCAGTAAACTAAGTTTCAGAGGTTTCATGAAGTATAGGGTGGCTATTCAGCCTGTTTGCATTTTCGGGAGTAACAGAATCACAATTTATCATAGTTAATAACGAATTTATTCCCTCCCGATTGTGCAGCCCTTTTAAATACCACTTGTCATAGTATTTTAAAAGTATGCGGAAACTTTCTATGGTATTATTACTTTCCAGATAGGCGATTGCATTCTTAGATTCCAACCCTCCCAATCTATCTTTAATGCGGCTTATCGCATCAATCATTTTTTGTTTATCCAGGTTGCCGTATTCCGTAACCAGATGTTTTAATCTTTCTTCAAAAGGGATATCTAAAAAATAAACGGGTGCTAATCGCATTATTTTCCAAAACTCTGTTGGAATGTTTACAAGACCGATGCGTTGTGATTCATCTTCGAGCCAGATACCCCCAAAAGTCCTAAGGGGGACTTTCGGAGATTCGCTTAATCCGGTTAGTTTCAACGCCAGCAAATTTTCAAACATTTCCTGCGATGGCTGCATCGGTAATCCAATATTTCCAAATGCAGACCCTTTGTGGTTTGCCAATTCTTCAAGGTCAATAATTTTTTCACCACTCCTTTTCAATTCTTTCAATGTATATGTTTTTCCCGATCCAGTGTAACCACCAAGGATTTTTAAATGAAGCGGGTTTTTAAAACTATCAAGTACATGGTTTCTAAATTTTTTATATCCTCCAACAAGTGTATAAATTTTAAACCCATAGAGGTCCAACAACCAAGAAACTGCACCGCTGCGCATACCACCACGCCAGCAGTATATTAGTAATTTGGAATCAGGAGTTGGGAATTTGGCTGCATCTTTAATTTCAAGTTCATCATTCAGAGTTCCGGACTCTTTATTCTTAATTCCAAATTCCCGATTCCGGATTGCCTCTGCCTCTTCCACCATCTTCCGCATCTTTGGCCCAAAAAAATCAAGACCAATTTTAATTGCAAGCTCCCTGCTTTTTTGTTTGTATGCAGTTCCTACTTCAACTCTTTCTGCATCGGTAAACAGCGGTAAACTAAAGGCGCCGGGTATATGTGCATGTTTGTATTCGCCGGGGCTGCGTACATCAATCACCGGATGGTGTTTTGCTAATTCAAGAAACTGATCAATATTTATTTTTTCGACAGACATATTAATGCAGCAAAGAAAACAGTATTTGTTTTATCAAAACCAAATTTGGCTTTTTGGAAAGAAAAAGTAGGATTATTTTTTTGCAAGAATAGATTTTGCCTTGAATTCAATTTCGATTATTTCATTATTCCGTCGAACAATCATTTTAATCCGCTCATTCACCTTTTGCAGAGCATATTTCATAGCATTTAAATCGTTTGAAAAATTTTTATTAATACTAATAATCACATCCCCCTCTTTTAATCCAGCAGCTTCTGACGGAGAGCCGGTGGCAACGTCACCTGCCGTTATTACACCATCCACCATATATAATTCAACCCCGGTATATGCATAATCAAACGGTTCGACATAATGTGTATTTGGGGTCAGGTAAAATTCTTCTTTCTCATAATTAAAAATTGTATTGAACCTACGGAGTATGTCATTGCCAATAATACCTCCCATATAGGGATAAGAAGTGATGTTGTTCTCATCATCAAAAATATAGGTGGGAATATTTTTAAACCGGTATTGTCCAAGCTTTAATTCTTTAATTACCGTAAGCTGCATGTCTATTTTTCCACCCAGGCCTTCTGCTTCTTTAATATAAATTTTACGTGATTTAGTTATAAAAGAACTGTCCTGAACAAATTCTTTTGAAAGTAATAAACATAGGGCCGCCCCTATATCATAAAGAAATCTTGTATTCACTGTTATCGCATCTCTTATCTTGGCTTGTTGAACTACCAATGTGCCGATATCAGGCTTAAACAAACTACCGCCTTTCGGATAACGTATTGTTCCTTTTGTCCAAAACTCCATTTTATTATTATCATAATCAATTTTAATAATAAATCTTCTAAAAATTGAATAGCCAATAATTCCGTCAATCTTTACACCATATACTGCGGTAAGGATACTATAATCATTAATATGAAAATTAAGGCTATCAACAGATAGTCCGGAAAAGTGAATTTTACGGTTCATTAAAAAACTTACTTTCCGAATGCCGGCAATCCCCCGAATCGTTGTTTCTGTGGGTGCGGGTTTTAATTTAAAATAATCTGCTGTGCTCGAATCCAATGAAATACCGCTGCTTCCTGTGTCAAAAATAAAATTCAATGTATCGGGAAATCCATCGAATTGGGCACGCACAACCACTACACCACCGTAAAGCTGAGTAAACGAAAATTGAGTAATTTTTTTTGATGGCGGCGGAATAAATTCTTCCTGGGAATTTACATTTATTCCAATACTGATTAATGCAACAAGAAAGGCAATCTGTTTAATTATTTTTTTCAAAATTGCAATTTGTTAGTTTGGTTTCAACATAGACAGCTGAACCATTCCATTTGATGCAGGTCCTAAATTTATTTATAAAAA
The DNA here is from genome assembly GCA_031423175.1 of Bacteroidota bacterium. Lineage (GTDB taxonomy): Bacteria > Bacteroidota > Bacteroidia > Chitinophagales > Chitinophagaceae > VBAR01. The sequence continues at coordinate 12,424 of JANPEU010000432.1, read as the reverse complement.
TACTTAACCGATAGACACAAGATAATACCATTCAGTATAATTTACGCCGGGCGGCTTACCTTTACCTCAATTAATTTATCCAAATGAATCTTGCGGATCTATACAATAAAGCCCTTGGTTTTAAATTTCTTTCTTTAGAAGAAGGAGTACATCTTTATCATTATGCCCCACTAACAGATTTAATGTTTACCGCTGATGAAATGCGGAAACAACAAGTGCCTCACGGAAAAGTAACGTGGCAAATAGATAGAAACGTAAACACCACCAATGTGTGTATTGCTAATTGTAAGTTCTGTAATTTTTACCGCATTCCCGGACATGAAGAGGCTTATATAACCGATATGCCAACTTACCGTCGCAAGATTGAAGAAACATTTAAGTATGGTGGCGATCAACTATTGTTACAGGGCGGTCATCATCCCGAATTGGGCTTGCAATTTTATATTGATACGTTTAAAAAAATAAAAGCAGAATATCCAACTATTAAATTGCATGCACTTGGTCCGCCGGAAGTTGCGCATATAACCAAACTTGAAAAATCAACACATAAAGAAGTATTGAAGGCGTTGAAAGATGCTGGCCTGGATTCATTGCCGGGTGCCGGTGCTGAAATTTTAGTTGACAGGGTAAGAAGATTAATAAGTAAGGGCAAATGCGGATCCGATGAATGGCTAACGGTAATGCAAGAAGCACATCAATTAAAAATCACCACATCTGCCACTATGATGTTTGGTCATGTTGAAACAATTGAAGAGCGGTTTGAACATTTTATAAAACTAAGAGATGTGCAAGAAAAGAAACCAGCTGACGCTAAGGGTTTTCTTGCTTTTATTCCATGGACGTTTCAGGATGTAGATACACTCCTTGCAAAAATCAGGGGCGTACACAACTTAACTACAGCTGAAGAATATATCCGTATGATTGCATTAAGCCGTATCATGCTTCCGAATATTAATAATATTCAGGCAAGTTGGTTGACTGTTGGAAAACAAACAGCTGAAATTTGTTTACACGCAGGTGCAAACGATTTTGGAAGTATTATGATTGAAGAAAATGTGGTGAGTGCTGCAGGTGCCCCGCACCGGTTCACCTATAAAACTATTCAGGATGCAATACGTGAGGCCGGCTTTGAACCGCAACTGCGCAATCAACAATATGAATGGAGAAAAATTCCTGAAGCGATTGTTGAACAGGTTGTAGATTATTAATAGATAGATTCAAAAGCATCAAATGTTTCCATCTTATTAAAGTAAAGAGGTTGTTTACAAACGCTTCCCAACTCTTTCATAAAGTTCAACGTATATTCTGTTCTCATGTCTTTGTTTGCAACAGCTTCTTTTCTATAGGTGTTTATTTGAACAAAACTATTGCTGTCATTCTCGCTGCAATAACAAAAACTTCGCATGCCGCCCGGGCCGCTTTTATTTAATTCATCGAAATATTGATTAATAATTTTTTGCGCAGCAGAAAGTTTTTCTTCCAGAACAGTAAATGTAAGTACATACCTGACCATAGCTAGTCGTGGTGGTTGGTTAAGTGATCGTTGCTGTATTAGTCAAAATAAATATGAAAATTGCTGCCTGCTGATTTTTTCAATTATATAAACGGCAAATAAGAGGTATCGGCGAAAATAGATTAGGGTGTTTTTAAAGTTATTTCAGCAAGAACTGTCTTCTTTAAACTTTTTTCTCTTGAGGATGGAATATAAAACTGAAAACTGAATCTTGTTATTTCATAATCAACCGAATTGAGTTCTTGCACTATTGAATAGCCAGATTGAAGAATGTCCTTTCTTTCTTTTTCATCAAACAAAAGCCAAACCGTTTTTTTATTATACAAAACCGAACTGTCAAATTGTTTTCTTAATGAAGCAGAATAAAAAACAAAGGAGGAGCTAATATTTTCTTTCCAGAAATAAACATTACTGTCGATTGCCAATTGTAGCTTTTTTTCAGCTAGCGTATTTCCGCTTTGATATTTTAATAACTGAGGAAAATAATTGCTGTTAAACAGGAAAAAGAAAAGGGAAATTGAAAAAACTGAAATGCAAATTGCTTTTTTTAATAATGATATTGTTTCGGTTTTTATAAAATGAAAAACTGCCGCAAGCAAAAGAATTACGATTGGTATTAAGAAGTAATTTTTTAACGGGAATAACCAAAAATTAATAATACCACCAAGCAAAAGCAATGCAGTAACTACCAATAATTGAATTCTGAATATTACTTTTTCCCGTTTGACATTTACCATTAACCAGGAAGCAACCAACAAAGAAGCTGCCGGAAAAACAATATTTAAATAATGCGGAAGCTTAAAGCCAGAAATGCTTATTAAAAATGCAAAAACAAGAATAGTAGAAACGGTAAACCATTCATTTTTTCTTTTAAATCCATTTTTAACCTGATCAGCTATAGCCCAATAACAAATAATGCTCCAGGGTGCAAATGCCCAGAGGAATGAATGAATGAAAAAGAAATAATCATTTTTAGCGTCGCCCCCCATTGCTCCGGTAAACCGGTCAATACTTTGATTGAATAAAATAAACCCTACCCCGTCAATATGATTTTTTCCTCTTACTATTTTTTCCGGATGCAAGTTGTATTGCAAATTAAAGCAGTAAACAACCGGTGAAATAAAGATTGCAAAACAGAATAACACAACCAGCCACTTCCAGTTCAAAAACAATTTCCAATCTTTTTTAAATAAAATATAAAAAAACAAGCCAATGGCAGGAATCAAAACAGCAATATGGCCCTTAATACAAAAGCCTATGGCAAGGCCGAGTGCCAGGCCAATAGCATTGCTCGTTTTTTTATTTTCAATAAATGCAATTCCCTGCCAGCTTGCAAAAGCAACGGCTGATGTAAGTATAGCATCCATTCGGACATCATTATTGGCAAGTACAAATGAAAAAGAAGATGCTATAATTAATGCAGCAAGCTTTCCGGTCTCGGCATTAAACAATATTTTTCCAAGTCTGTAAACAGCATAAACTCCGCCAATGGAAAAAAGTAGTGAGGGAAATTTATAAGCAAAAGTTGTTACTCCAAATAGCTTATAACTCAGAGCACATAACCAAAAATGCAAATGGGGTTTGTCCAAATAATCATTTCCATTATCAATCAGATTTACATAATCGCCGGTGAGGTACATGCGCAAAGCAATATTTGCATGGTGTGCAGAATCGTTATCCATCAGGGGCACAAACAACCCGATGAGATAAACAATACCCAGCGATGCAAATAAAAACAGGTATAACTTATTTGAAATAAAAGGAGGGTTCAACCTTTTTTTAATTTCCGGCAAAACTAAACTGTTTGCAACAACTCTTTTACTTTGTCTCTTATAAGATCACGAATCGTATTAAAAGCTGCAGGCTCCAGATATTTCGGATCTGGTATTTCCCAATCAATAAATTTTTTTGCAGGCATCCAGGGGCATGCATCGCCACAACCCATGGTTACTACTGCATCAAACGGGGCGAATACTTCAACCTCTTTTAATGATTTGCTGTCATGTTTACTTAAATCATAATTCAATTCTTTCATTGCAGCAATTGCTTTCGGATTTACAATACCCGATGGTTTACTGCCGGCACTATAAGCTTCTACGCTGTTTCCACCAAGCATTTTTGCAAATGCCTGGCTCATTTGGCTGCGGTTACTGTTTTCTATACAAACAAAAAGTAGTTTCTTTTTCATGCCCCCATCCCCTAAAGGGGTGTTATGAATTTTTTTTCCCATAGTTAAAAATAAAAGACTTCTGTTAGAGTATGGCATACCTGCGAGGTATGCCATACTTGTTTAGTTACAACAAGCGGGTCCACAACATCCTTTTGCATTAGAAGGTTTTTCAGCATATACGGTTATACTGTATATCCCTAATTTCGATTCTTTTAGTGTTTGCAATGCTTCGGGTGTTATATATTCAAGCAATACTTCGTCTGGCACTTCAATTTTTTTTTCTTTCTGAACTGAAACATTCGAAAATCCGGATTCATGAATATAATTTAAATATTCGCTTTTCTGAATTGCGCCGCTCACACATCCTGCATACATTTCAGCCGACTCTTTTATTCCTGCCGGTAATGTTCCAACTAAAACGATATCGGAGATAGAAAAATGACCGCCGGGTTTTAACGTGCGGAAAATTTCTTTAATTACTTTCTCTTTATCAGGAACCAGATTTAATACACAATTGCTGACGATAACATCTGCTACATTATCTTTTACAGGCATATCGTCAATATCACCAAGCCTGAATTCAACATTGGTAAATCCGAGTTTACCAATGTTTTTATTTGCCAATTCAATCATAGACGGAGTTATATCTATTCCAATGATTTTCCCGTTCTCCCCAGCTATTTTTCTTGCAATAAATGCATCGTTGCCTGCGCCGCTTCCTAAATCAATAACAGTATCTCCTTCTTTTATTTGTGCAAACTCGGTTGGTAAACCACAACCTAATCCCAAATCTGCATCTGCGTTATATCCATCAAGTGATGAATAACTATCCGCCATAATATTCGTTACATCGCCGCAGCAAGCTGTGCCGCAACTTCCACCCTCCCGGGCAATCTGGTCGTATTTTTCTTTTACCAGTTCTTTAATTTCCGTTTCATTTTTCATGGCTCATTTTTTTAGATTAAATAATTATCAACAACATTTTGCGTTTGATGCTTTTAGTTTTGTAAAAAGAAAACTGAATTCTCCATTAAATTTTTCAAAAGCTTTCCAGTTGATACAATAACAACTTTTTGGCCCATCGGTTTCGCCGGTAATTAATCCAGCATTTTTTAATTCTTTCAAATGCTGGCTCACGGTGCTTTGTGCCAAGGGAAGCAACTTTACTATTTCACCGCAGATACATTCATTCTTTTGCGACAACACTTTTAATATTGCAATTCTTGCGGGGTGGCTTAATGCTTTTGCAAATGCGGCCAGCTCTTGTTCTTTTTGGGTAAACTCTTCTTTTTTGTGACTTGCCATTATTGAATATTTATTTTTGAAAACCCGCAAAAAAGAAAATTTTGCTTTGTCTTAAATGGTGTAAGATGATCTTCTGTAATACATTTTATTTTATGAAACCATTTCGAAAGCAACTGCGACAATGTTTTTTCATTATACTGTTTTACCGGAAGACCGCTGCATATTTCAGGACCTTCAGTAGAGAATGTGCCGATCAGCATTTTTCCGTTTAATACTATATTTTTTTCTGCTATTGATAAATATTGCTTAATCTCTTCGTCAGAAGTAAGAAAATGAAATGCGGCACGGTCATGCCAGAAATCAAATTTTCTCCCGGTAGAAAGATTCGTAATATCGGAATTGATCCAACTTACTTTTTCCAATTCTTTTCCCAGCCGTTTTTTTGCTTTTTCAATAGCAGCTTCAGAAATGTCTAATATGGTAATATTAGTGAACCCATTTTTTAATAAATGATCAACTAGAAAACTATCGCCGCCGCCCACATCAATAATAGCGGCGTCTTTGGAAATATTCAAATCGCTAATAAAGTCAAGCGATGTCTGTGGGGTGGGCTGATACCAGCTTACGTCTGTGAATTTTTTCGTATTGTAAATATTCTCCCAGTGCTGTTTTCTGTTCATTTAATTAATCTTATATCGCAAATATACGATTAATAAAATAAGAGCACCAAGTATTTTTTTTTGATTTGTAAAATACCAGACAAGTCTGCGTAATTAAACAGCCGGCTCCTGTTGACTCAGGCAATGAAAGCTTCCCAGCCCCCAAATGATATCTGTGGAGTCAATACCCACAACTTCTCTTTCCGGAAAACAACTTTGAATAATGCTTAAGGCTTTATCGTCTTTTGGTGAACGAAAAGTGGGAACAATAACTGACTTGTTTGCGATATAAAAATTTGCATAAGATGCGGGCAACCTCTGATCTTCATAAACCACATCATCTGGCATGGGAAGTTCAACAATATTGAGTTGTTTATTATTTAGCAAACGCATTTGTTTTAATTGCTTAAGATTATGTTGAAGCAAGGCGTAGTTTTGATCATCTTTCTTTTCTTCTACAACGGCAATAACTGTGTCTTCGTTTACAAATCTTACGGTATCATCAATATGGCCATCGGTATCGTCACCAACAATTCCTTCATCTACCCATAAAATTTGTTCAACTCCATAATAATTCATCAAATATTCTTCAATCTGCTGTTGATTTAAATGTGGGTTACGATTTGGGTTTAACAAACATGCAGTTGATGACATCAGCGTCCCCGCACCATTAAACTCAACCGAGCCGCCTTCCATAATAATTCCGGGATAATAAACAGGATAATCAAACTGTTTTCCAATCAATGTTGGAATCACATCATCCAAATCATACGGCGGGTATTTATTCCCCCATGCATTATAATTCCAATCTACAATAATTTTTTTTTGTTCTGCATTGGAGTTTATTAAAAATGCCGGTCCATGATCTCTGCACCAGGCGTCATTGGTCGGATGATAAAAGAAATTCACTTTACTTAAATCAACGTTTTCTTTATTTAAAACCGCAGTTGCAAAATTTTTCATTGCTTCGTCCAATACATTTATACAAACTGTTTCTCCCCGTGTAAGCTCTTTTATAAACAAAGCATAGTTTGGATAAATGGTTTGAATTTTTCCGGGCCAGCTTGCTTCTTTATGGGGCCAGCTTAACCAGGTAGCGGTGTGTAATGCGAATTCTGCGGGAAAATAATAGCCGAGCTCTTTGGGCGTTGGGTGGGTCATTCAAATAATTTTTCAAATAAATAATTAAAAACATTCATCATAGAATATTCAATAAACAATCTTTAGGTTCAATTTGACTAGTGTTGATTATTGTTTAATGAACATTGCTTCACTCTTCGTCAATAAAACGTTTCGTAATCGGCTCGTAAGAATCAATACGACGATCTCTTAAAAAAGGCCAGTGTGTTCTATACCGATCTGTTTGAGATAAATCAATTTCCTGAATATGCACTTCTTCTCTATCGTGTTTAGCTTTATATAAAATTGTTCCGAATGGATTGCTGATAAATGATCCTCCCCAAAAATTCATGGCCCCGTTTTGTTCAAGCCCCACTCGGTTTACACTTACTACATGCACTGCATTGGCTATAGCATGGCTGCATTGAATTGTTTGCCATGCATTATGTTGCTCCGTGTTTGTTATTGTATCCTGCGAAGTAGCCCATCCAATTGCGGTCGGATAAAAAAGAATTTCAGCTCCCATAAGCGATGTGATTCTTGCTGCTTCCGGATACCATTGATCCCAACAGATCAAAACACCGATGGTGGCAAATTGTGTTTTGAAAACTTTATAGCCAAGATCGCCGGGTGTAAAATAAAATTTCTCATAATATGCGGGATCGTCCGGAATGTGCATCTTTCTGTATTTGCCCAAAAAAGCTCCGTCGGCATCTATTACTGCTGTCGTATTATGATAAATTCCCTGGGTTCTTTTTTCAAATAAAGAAGCTATAATTACTACTCCTAATTCTTTTGCAACCGTATTCAAAACGTCTGTTGAGGGCCCGGGTATAGTTTCGGCCAGTTCAAAATTTTCATACGCCTCTACATCACAGAAATATAATGAGGTAAATAGCTCTTGCAGGCAAACGATCTGTGCTCCCTTTGAAGCGGCATCTTTTATTCCTGCAATTGCTTTTTTTAAATTTTCCTCCTTATTATCCGTGCAACTCATTTGCACCAAACCAATAGTTACTTTACTCATAGTTTTAATTCTTTGTACAAAAATCCGGTTCTGCAAAAATATCTTTTTATATAAACAGTACGACGATTGATTTGAGTTTCTTTATTCAGCTATGATTTGTTTTTCTATGCAGGGAAATAATTAAGCCGCTTATTATTATACAGGCAATTCCTGCCCAACTCATTAATTCCGGAAATGCATCACCCAGCATCATACCTATAAAAACGGAAAAAATAATATTGGCATAACCAATTACCGAAACGATTCCGGCTTTGTCTGCACCAAAAGCTTTGGTAACAAAGTATTGACCAAATATTGCTGCAGTGCCCAATAATAAAACAACCGGCAACTCCTTTATCTCTGGCCATCGCCAATCTATAAAAAACAATTCATCGGAAGGCAGTTTAAAAATAAATTTGATTAACAAAAATGATAACGGGGCTATAATACCACCCAATACAAATGCTGATACAATAATCCTTGAATCATAATATTTAGTAAGCCTGCCAACCGTTAAATAGGCAATGGCAGAGGAAATTCCGCTGATTAATCCCGCAACATGATAAAACCATGCATAGTGCATATTGGGTTTGTAAATAAGCAACATGCCCGTAAAACCAATAAACAAAGCAAGCAAAACTCTTTTCCCGTTGTATTCTTTAAAAATAATAAAAGAAAACAGGGCAATAAACAATGTAGAAGTAAGATTATAACTCATAGCCGTACCAAGTGGAAGGTGTACGACACAATACAACAGGGTATAAAGTGCTGTTGTCCCCATGAATCCACGGAATAGAAGCCATGGCATTTTACCCCCTTTGTTTACGGGTCGATGCAATGAAAAACTTACAATCAATACAATCAAGCCAACTATATTTCTCCAAAAAACAAGTTGCCCTGCACTAAAACTTTCTTTTAGAGATTTTGCAGCGCCACCCATAACAGAGAAACCCAAAGCCGCCAACAACATAAAGAAAATTCCTTTGTATCGTTTATCATTCATCATATGTTCCCTAAACCGGCTGTTAAATATTTCCGCCTTTAAGAATTTTGAAAATCTTTTTTTATAATTTGATTAATCTTTCTATAGCAGCGTCAAGAGTTTCCTTCTTTTTTGAAAAACAAAATCGAATTACTTTATTGTCAATACCATTTTTATAAAAAACCGAAACGGGAATTGTAGCTACTCCAAATTCTTTGGTAATGCGAATTGCGAAGTCCGTATCTGCTTCATCGCTGATGCGGCTATATTTTGCACAAATAAAATAACTGCCGCTGCTTTTGAGCAAATCAAACTTTGTAGAAAGCATGTGCTTGCTAAAATAATCTCTTTTCGCCTGCATGATACCTCCAAGTGACAGATAAGCTTCTTTGTTTTTTAAAAAATCTGCCAGGGCTACCTGAGATGGTGAATGGCAACTAAAACAATTAAACTGGTGAACTTTTCTGAATTCTTTCATGAGTTCCGCCGGGGCAATACAATAACCAAGCTTCCATCCCGTACAATTATATGTTTTGCCAAAAGAAAAACAAACAAAACTTCTTTGTATCAGGTCGGGGTAGCGCAGCATGCTTTGATGCGGAATAGTATCGAAAATGAGATGTTCATATACTTCATCCGAAAGAATAAGAATGTTTGTGTCTTTAACTATTGATTGCAATTCTATCATATCGCCTTCCTCCAACACTGCGCCGGTTGGATTGTGTGGACTGTTCAGCATTATCATTCTTGTTCGAGAAGAAATTTTTTGCCGCACCGCATTCCAGTCAATTTTATATTCGGGAAATTTTAAATCAATTAAAACCGGAATGGCTCCATTAATTTCTACGTTAGGAATATAACTGTCATAGCCGGGTTGAAAAACGATTACCTCGTCTCCCGGTTGCAAAGACGCAGTCAATGCAGTATAAATAGCATAAGTGCCGCCCGGAGTAATCGTAATTTCTGTATCAGGATTAATTGTTGCTCCATATAAATATTCTACTTTCTCAGCAATAGATTCCCGTAGTGGCATATACCCCTGCATGGGCACATACTGATTATGCCCCTTATGCATCACTTCGTTTACTTTATTCATCAGCTCTTCGCTCATTTCATAATCAGGAAACCCCTGACCGAGATTAATCGCTTTGTATTCATTCGCCAAGCCACTCATCACGGTAAAAATAGTAGTACCTACATCGGGTAATTTTGATTTAATGTTCATTCAATAAATTATTAAAAAATAAAACGGCTCTTCAAATTGAAGAAGCCGTGCTAAGTTCAGTTATTCTAATCAAATATTTTACTTCACTACAATCTTTGCAAATTTTAATTCAGTTTTTTCCAATCCATGCATGCATGACCAAATGGGCACTATTAGTTCGTTGCCTGCAACATATCCGTGTCCTGGTATTAAAACCTTATTATCGTGGTTTTTTTTTATGGCGTAGGGCAAACGGAATTGTTAGAATGAATAATACGCTTAAAACAAAATTAATAACCCGCTGAATATGGTAAAATAAAATACGCCCCTCCGGGTTGGAGAAGCGTATAAAAAATATTTAATCGGCTACTATCTTCTTCTTGCAGCACTGTTGGCAACGGATGTGCCTGAAAAAAATACAGACAATACTGATTTGAATAAACGAATAAGATTAAAAGATTGTTTGTAATGGTGCTGGTAAATCCGGGCTTGTTCGTGTGAATAAGCGATGTTCTTGTTTTTCATAATAAAAAAAATTTATAGGATAAAAGAAATATTGAATCTAAAAGTATGAATCTCTTTTTTAATTTCATAATATTGAACCAAGAAACTTACCTGATTAAATCCAACAACCATGCTAAAAACCGTAAAAACCCTTGTGTTATTTGTTATTTGCTTGTTTTTTTCAAATCTTTCACAATCACAAATTGTTCTCAAACTTCCGACCACAAACCCGTTGCCGGGTGAAATAAAAAAATTGATTGCAGATTATCCAAATCGTTTTTCGAATATTCTTGGAGATGAAATTGAAAAAAATCCACAATCAACAGACTATAATTGTTCAATAAAAATTACTGGGGCTGAAAAATCAACCATCACAATTTATTCTTCTAATGCAACAACTGTGAGTAGTTGGAGTGGGCTGATGTTGACAACGGACAATTTTGAAGAAGCAAAAAAGAAATACCTGGTGTTATATAATCAAACGAACAACCTCTTAATAAATGGAGTTGGTGGTGATTTTCACTTTAAAGGCAAATATGACCCGCCTGTTGAAGAAAAAAAATTTGCAGGAAGCATTTTGTCTCCTGATAAAAAATATACTGGCTTTTCAAAATTGAAACTGGAAATTTCTTTGCAATATGAATTGATGGAATGGAAGGTGTGGTTGTTGGTTTATGAAAAAGAAAGAGAAGATAACGAGCCGGTCAGATAAGTTCTGTTTTGGTGTTTGTGTTAAACCATCTTCTTTCTTATTTATAGAACCCAGACAAGCATGTTTGCGTCTCTTAGCTTTCCAATTAACCATAATTAACCTTAAACAAAGTGTGTTTAACAAGTTTTCCTTTACCCTTTTAATATTTTAGCGGCTTCAACAAGCTGTCTATGAAAAAATATATATTCTTAATTGTTATTCTACCTCTTGTTTCTACTATTCTCATTGCTCAAAAAAATGGAAACATAAAAGGAGTTGCTTTTGATACGCTGTCTCAAAAAACGGTGGCTTCTGCAACCGTAACTATTCTCGACAAAAAAGATTCTTCGCTGGTTGCTTTTTCTATGACCGACAATAATGGAAATTTTGAGCTTCGTGGCATACCAAATGGAAACTACCGCTTAATGCTTTCTCATGTTAGTTATCATAACTCCGTAAAATATTTTACAGTAAGCGACTCAAACAAAATCGTGAATCTTGGAAATGTGGTAATGAATGATAAATCAAAAATTCTTGAAGAGGTGGTTTTAAATGCCGAAGCTCCTCCGATAACAATGATTGACGACACCATTCAGTATAACGCAGGCTCATTTAAAACAGTACCGAATGCAAATGTGGAGCAGTTGCTAAAGAAATTGCCGGGAGTAAAAGTTGACAAAGATGGAACGATAACTGCCCAGGGAGAAAAAGTAAACAGGGTTATGGTAGATGGAAAAGAATTTTTTGGAAACGATCCGAAGATAGCAACAAGAAACCTGCCGGCAGATGCAATCGATAAGGTGCAGGTATATGATAAACAAAGCGACCAGGCACAGCTTACCGGTTTTGAAGACGGCAACTATGAAAAAACGATAAACCTGAAATTGAAAAAAGACAAAAAGAAAGGATTGTTTGGAAAACTAAATGCTGGTGGTGGAAACAAAGAACGATACGAAGCAAAAGGAAATATAAATTCATTTAAAGGAGCAAGGCAGTTTTCTGCAATTGGTATGGGCAACAATACGAATGCAGAAGGTTTTTCGTTTATGGATATTTTAAATTTTACCGGAGAGCTGGCTCGTATGCAGCGTGGAGGCGGTAGCGGTAGTAATATTAATATAAATATTTCAGGAGAAGACGCAGCTGCAATGGGAATGGGCGGCGGAAATTCGGGCGGCATTAAATCATCGTCGGGCGGTGGATTGAATTATAATAATATACTGGGCACAAAAAACGATTTTCAAAGCAATTATTTTTACAACCGTGTAAACCCGAAGCGGGAAAGCCATATCAGCCGTGAAAATTTTTTACCAACAACCTCTAATTTTTAT
>JANPEU010000431.1:0-2282 GCA_031423175.1 Bacteroidota bacterium | reverse complement strand
GGCGGCATTGTATTTGGGTCATATAAATCTGCTAAACTGCTTTCAGGAAAACTTGCTCTCGCATCTAATACTGCTTGTGCTGCTTCTTCTACTGCTTTCTTTTGTTTTTCAGTTGGGTTTTCTGGCCAGGGATAGTTGTTGTATGAAATAGTATTGGCATAACGATAACGACTTTCAAGCCTTCCGCAAGTATATTCGACCCAAATCATATGTATAACAGAAGAAAGTACTCCGAATTCATAGAGCGAAGCATCCGGTACTGAGAAGCATGAATTATTAAGAATATCATTTTGAGTCATAAATCCCATTGGGATATATCTTCTATTTTCAGAAGAATGAGAGGGGACTAAAATATACTTTGACTTTGGCTGACGATTTTCAGTAAATAGTGTTGGAAACTGCGCCCATTTCACTGTAGTTTGTTTAGTGCTTTTCAATCGCATTTTTCTTACTTCTTCAATTCTTGCAAGTACTGATGGCATTTCTCTTAATTCTGATGGGGCTGCATCAATTAACCATAAGCACCAGCGTTTCTCATTATTTAAAAATTCATGTGCACTGATAAATGGTTTTATAAATTTTTTTGCTTTGGGCTCATTTTTTAAAAACTGAATCTTCTCTTCATCTGTAAAAAGAAAATTACCTCCGTCAGTAGGTTGACTTCCCTTGAACATTTGAGGGACTTTACAGATTGGATTTGTCCTTTTAGTAATAAACTCATCTTTACCCTCTACAAGGTATGGGTTAATGTTTTTAACAATAATTTCATGAGGTTCTCCTTTTATATCTTCATATTCATATAGTTTTTTGTTCGGTATACTATAATTAGAAAACCCTATTATCACTACATGAACAGCCGCAGCACCTTTTGCTTCATTACTCCATTTAAATGTTCTGTGGGCAAAACGTATTTTAATTTTATACTTGTTATATAATTCGTTCCATAAAATGCCTACTTGCTCACCCTGTGATATTGAATTGGTACTTACAAAAGCCGCTTTAGTTTTAGGAGAATCGTTTTTGTGCAGGCTATTTACATTCTGCATATACTGCGAAGCTTTAATATACCATGCGGATACGTAATCCATAACTCCGGATCCATTTACTCCTGTAAAAATTATGTCTAAGTCAGCTTTTTGTTCTTGACTTTGTAATGAATAGCCAACAAACGGCGGATTTCCTAAAATGTAATCATACTTAATATCAGTAGTTGGTTGTACTTCTTCGGCTTTTTTAAACTCAACTTCTTTTGCATAAACATTTACTGTTTTATAAACAGTCTCAGGTTCATTTAAAATAATATTTGCTTTTTCAGCATGAATGGAAACTGTAGAATCTTTTATTAGTAAACTCTGCCAGTCAATACGCAATGCATTGCCTTGTACAATCGTTGCAGCTTTCTTTAGTGGTAATCTTACATAGTATTCACCAAATATTTCTGTTACCAGCATATTCATCTGGTGATCCATCAACCACATGGCAGTTCTTGCAATCTGCGAAGGGAATTCTTCATACTCTATTCCGTAAAACTGATCAACATTGCATTTAATTAAATAATCTGCATCCATCTTTGCTTCACGTATTACTTCATCACGGTAGCCCTGTAGCTTCAATAGTTTTTTTATAATTTCTATTTCGAGCAAACGCAATTCACGGTAGGCAATAATTAAGAAGTTGCCGCAGCCGCAGGCAGGGTCAAGAAAACGAAGACTGCTTATTTTATCATGTAGTTTTTGAAGTTGTAATGTTTTGCCCCTATCCCCTGAAGGGGAATTATTAAGTTTATTAAACTCAGCCCATAGCTCATCTAAGAAAAGCGGCTTGATTAATTTTAGAATATTTTTCTCACTGGTATAATGTGCCCCAAGATTTCTTCTTGCTTTTTCATCCATCACACTTTGAAACAGGGAACCAAAAATGGCGGGTGAAATCCGGCTCCAGTTCAACCCACAACATTCAAGCAGTATTTTCCGCATACCACTATCAAAACTGGCAAAGGCTAAATGTTCTTCAAATAATTTTCCGTTTACATACGGAAAAGAAGCCAGTGATTCATCAAGGTTGTTTAGCCGTTTATCATCCGGCGTATTTAATACCTGGAAGAGTTCTGCAATTGCTCTTGCAAGGTCGCTGCCATCTTCTGCAGTTTTCAGTTCGATGTATTCATTGAAAATATCTTTTTCGAAAATATTACTATCATCAGCAAACAGGCAAAACACTAAACGTACTAAATATAATTCTAACTGGTGGCCCTCATAACCGATAGCTTTCAATTTATCATG
>JANPEU010000430.1:0-2707 GCA_031423175.1 Bacteroidota bacterium | reverse complement strand
CCCCGGACCCGAATAGGCACATACCCACAGCAAAAGCCCCCGTTGATTCAGGAAACATAGCAACCCCGAAGTTTAATCTCGGTGTATATCTTGGCGAAAAAAATATGGGTTTCATTGCATTCAATGCAAAAGTGAACGGATCAGGCTTTAATAAAAAAATAAATGCAGATATTGATGGTAAAATAAATCAGTTTATCTACAACGGTTATCACTATGAAGAAATAAATGTAAAAGGAAAACTCATTGACAAATTCTTCTCAGGAAATATAATTTCAAATGACTCCAATGCTGTCTTTACAGCAAAAGGTACTGTTGACTTCAATCAAAAAAAACCAATCCTGAATCTGGAAGCAGAAATTCAGGATATCCAATTTCAAAAACTAAGAATTGGAAAACAGAACTATGTTTTTTCCGGCAAATTAAATTTTGATTTCCAGGGAGATAATATTGATGATTTTCTTGGCACTGCAAGAATTCAACATGGTATCCTGAGCAGAGATAGCTTATCCCTTTCTTTTGACTCATTGATTCTCAGATCAACCATTGTGAATGGAGAAAAAAAATTATCTGTTTCAAGTGATGAATTTGATGGCACTATCGCCGGGCAATTTAATATTGACAGTTTGCCAAGTGCCATTACGCTTTTTTTAAATAAATATTATCCATCCTATATCAACGAACCCAGAAACAAACCCGTAACTCAAAATTTCGTATTCGATTTTAATACAAGAAATATAGATGCGTATTTAAAAATGCTGGATGTAAAACTCAATGGTTTTGATGGCAGTCATCTTGATGGAAAAATAAACCTGGCGCAAAATCAGTTGGAACTAAATGCAACCGTTCCCTATTTTACAGTCAATCAATTTGTATTCAATGATGCAAAACTGAAAGGTACGGGAACAAGAGAAAAATTATTGCTGACAGGAAGAGCAGGTAGTACAAAAATAAATGACAGCATCAGTCTGAAAGCGACTGACTTTACGATTGAATCTGCCAACGATATTTCGAAAGTAAAAATTGTAACTGCCAGTAACCGAAAACTAAATAGTGCAAACATTAATGCAACCGTTACCACATTCAATGATGGTGCAAAAATTAAATTTGATTCTTCTTATTTTGATGTAAACAGTAAAACCTGGTCAATAGAACAAAACGGTGAACTGGAATTCAGAAGTAATACGGTTGCCAACGGAGAACTGACATTGCGGGAAGGTGTGCAGGAAATTAAGTTGAGTACAGAACCTTCAACAGATGGCAATCATAATGATTTAAAAGTAGTTTTAAAAAATTTAAACCTTGGCGATATCGCCCCTTTTGTTTTGCCAAAAAACGCTGTCGAGGGAATGGCTTCGGGAACTATTCTTATTGATGACCCGGCAAAGAAATTTAATGTTAAGTCCAATCTCAATCTTCAGAAACTAAAGTTTGATGATGATTCAATTGGCAATATGAAAGTGGATTTTGATTATAATAATAAAACAGGTTTACTTACTGCTAATGGGATAAATGACGACCCTCTCCGGAAAATAGATTTTGATATGCTTTGGCATTTAAAAAAAGATTCTACCAATGCCGAAAACTATATCGTACTGGGTCCGGAAAATTATCCCATAAAAATATTAAACCGGTTCCTCGGTACTTTATTTACCGATATACAAGGTTACGCTACTGGTAAAATAAAAATTGGTGGACCTGGTAATACAATAAATTATACCGGAAAAGCCAAACTGCATGATGCCGGGCTGAAAGTAATCTTTACACAATGTTTTTATAAAATAGAAGACACTGAAATAGAGTTGAAGGAATCCGAAATAGATCTTACCGGAATCATTTTGAAAGACACTGCAACGGGTAATCCTATTTATGTGAATGGAACAATAATGCATTCATCCTTTGCCAATCTGTTTTTGGATATTGGCATACAAACAAGAAAACCTTTTACTTCGGGTAAAAATGATAACCGTCCTGTACTTTTATTAAATACAACCTATAACGATAATAAACAGTTTTATGGCAAAGCATATGGTACTGGTTCACTTCAGTTGTTAGGCAAACAAAATGATTTGAATATGCAGATCAGTGCAATCGCATCTGAAAAAGATAGCAGTTTTGTAACAATACCACCAAGTCGCAGCCGCGAAAGCGGGGAAGCAAGTTTTTTAGTAGAACGGCAATACGGACGGGAAATGAATGCAGATACGTATGGTAACAGATCCAGTAATATTTTTTTCGACGCAGATATAACGGCTAACCCGGCTGTAACAATGAAAGTGCAGATAGACGATTTAACACAGGATGAAATAGTGGGTCGTGGTGAAGGAACATTAAATATAAGATCGGGTACCACTGAGCCACTTTCCATTCGGGGGCGTTATAAAATACTGGAAGGAAAGTATGATTATTCCTTTCAGTCAATATTTAAAAAACCATTTATCTTAAAAAAGGGATTGGGTGTAAATAATTATATTGAGTGGTTTGGTGACCCTTATAAAGCAAAAATAAATTTTGAGGCAACCTATACAGCCGAGAATGTTAGTTTCACTCCACTTGTTGAAGATTTTTCTTTAGATAAAAGTCTGAGTGGATTACGATCAGATGTAATCGTATCGGCTACCATGTACAATGAATTGTTTGATCCCCGTTTTAATTTTAAAATTGAATTGCCGGAAAACAGTGAAGCCAAACGAAATCAGTCACTTGCTTT
>JANPEU010000429.1:0-10328 GCA_031423175.1 Bacteroidota bacterium | reverse complement strand
ATTCTTATCTTTCTTAGCCCGTTGGAATAATTTTTTACCAATCACTACACCTTCAACACCGTTCGGAGCTTTTAATGAAGCATCTTTTGCATCACCGGCTTTATCACCAAAGATGGCACGCAACAATTTTTCTTCCGGTGTTGGATCACTTTCTCCTTTCGGAGTTATTTTTCCTATTAATATATCACCTTCTTTTATTTGTGCGCCAATGCGGATAATACCATGTTCATCCAGATCTTTTGTTGCTTCTTCAGATACGTTTGGAATATCAGGTGTCAGTTCTTCTTCACCCAATTTTGTATCACGAACTTCCAATTCATATTCTGAAATATGCAAGGAAGTAAACATATCTTCTTTTACAACTCTTTCACTTATTACTATTGCATCCTCAAAGTTGTATCCTTTCCATGGCATGAATGCCACTTTCAGATTTTTACCAAGTGCAATCTCACCATTTTGTGTAGCGTATCCTTCTGTAAGAAAATCACCTTTCTTTACTTTCTGACCTTTCTTAACAGCAGGTGTAAGATTGATACAAGTTTCCTGATTTGTTTTGATGAACTTCGTCAGTTTATAAACTTTTAAATCTTCTTCAAAGCTTACCAACTTTTCCATTTCGTCTCTGTCATAACGAACATGTATTTCATTTGCATCAACATATTCAACTACGCCATTACCATCCGAGTGAATTTGAATTCTTGCATCACGGGCCGCTTTTCCTTCTAATCCTGTACCTACAATTGGTACATCCGGACGAATTAATGGAACAGCCTGACGTTGCATGTTCGAACCCATCAGTGCACGGTTGGCATCATCATGTTCAAGAAACGGAATCAATGATGCACTCAAACCAACAATCTGGTTTGGAGCTACGTCCATAAATTCTACTTCGCTTTTATCCAGTATTGGGAAATCGCCTGTTTGACGTGAAGCAATTCTATCATCTTTAAACTCTCCTTTATCATCTAACAGGGAATTTGCCTGAGCAATTTTTTTCGAATCTTCTTCCTCAGCACTCAGGTAAGAAAGTTTTTTCATATCCACTTTGCCATCGTTCACTTTACGATACGGCGTTTCAATAAAACCCATATCATTAATCTTTGCATGCACACAAAGCGTAGAAATCAAACCAATGTTTGGGCCTTCCGGTGTTTCGATTGTACACAAACGACCATAGTGAGAATAGTGTACGTCACGAACCTCGAAGCCTGCTCTTTCACGACTCAAACCACCTGGCCCGAGTGCTGATATACGACGTTTATGTGTAATCTCACTTAACGGATTTGTTTGATCTAAGAACTGAGATAGCTGGGATGTACCAAAGAATGAATTGATAACAGAAGAAAGTGTTCTTGCATTGATCAAATCAACCGGTGTAAATACTTCATTGTCTCTTACGTTCATTCTTTCACGTATTGTACGGGCCATACGTGCAAGACCAACACCAAACTGAGCATACAATTGTTCTCCAACTGTACGTACCCGACGATTGCTCAGGTGATCAATATCATCTATCTCCGCTTTACCATTTGTTAAACGAACAAGATATTTTACAATCAGAATGATATCTTCTCTTGTAAGTGTTTTTTGTTTTAATGAATTATCAAGATTGAGTTTGCGGTTGATTTTATAACGACCGACTTCTCCCAAATCATAACGCTTATCACTAAAAAATAATTTATCGATAATACCACGGGCCGTTTCATTATCCGGAGCATCGGCGCCACGTAATTGACGGTAGATGTACTGAACTGCTTCCAGCTCACTGTTAGAAGTATCTTTATTAAGTGTGTTGTAGATAATAGCATAATCGCCACCAACATCTTCACGCTGAATGAAAATACTTTCCACTTCCATTTCGGAAATCATAGCTATAGCTTCTTCATCGAGAATTGAATCTCTTTCAAGAACTACTTCGTTTCTTTCAATAGAAACCACTTCACCGGTATCTTCATCCACAAAATCTTCTACCCAACTTCTCAATACACGGGCAGCTAATCTTCTGTTAGCATATTTATTTAATGTCTTTTTATCGGTTTTAACTTCATCCGCCATTCCGAAAAGCTCCAGAATATCTTTATCCGTTTCATAACCGATAGAACGAAGCAACGTAGTTACCGGGAATTTTTTCTTACGGTCAATGTAAGCATACATCACATTATTGATGTCTGTTGCAAATTCCATCCACGCACCCTTGAAAGGAATTACTCTTGCCGAGTAAATCTTAGTTCCGTTGGGGTGAACAGACTGACCAAAGAATACGCCGGGTGAACGATGCAACTGTGATACAACAACACGTTCGGCTCCATTGATAACAAAAGTACCACGTGGTGTCATGTAAGGTATGTTTCCAAGAAACACATCCTGCACGATCGTTTGAAAGTCCACGTGTTCTTCATCATTACAACTTAAGCGAAGCTTTGCTTTTAATGGAACAGCGTAAGTCAAACCCCTTTCCATACACTCTTCAATAGTGTAACGTGGCGGGTCAATAAAGTAATCTAAGAACTCCAGTACGAAAATATTTCGTGTGTCTGTTATCGGGAAGTTATCCTTAAACACACGGAACAAGCCTTCGATATCTCTTTTGTCAGGCGTGGTTTCCAACTGGAAAAATTCTTTGAAAGACTGAATCTGTACTTCGAGCAGGTCGGGAGCGTCTGCTAAATGTTTGATCTTACCGAAATCTACCCTGTGGTTCAATTTTGTTGAAGACATAAATGTAAAACCGGTTTTAATAAGTTTATGGGTGTGCAAATCATTCACGAGCATTTATTTAAGAAAAATAAAAGCCAGCGATTATCAACTAATAATTCATGATTTTGTACCCCAATGTGTTTTGCGCAAAAATAAAGGACGGCAAAGATAGGATTTAAAATTTCTCAGCCAAGAAAACTTTGCTAACAAAAACCCCGCCGAAACTACCCCAAAAGAGGTATTTGCCAGAAACCATCTTTCCACTAGCTTGTATAAAATTTTTTCTAATGAATTGGAAAAATTTTATAAGGGATTATTTAAGTTTTAACCGGAAAGAAAGAATTGCTGTAATCGTAATAGCAGGATTAATGGTATTTATCATACTTGCCCCTAAAATTATCTCTATGTCGTTAAGAAATGACATCGTGAAAACTGATACAACATGGTTTGCTACGGTAAGAAACCTGGAACAGAAGAGTCCTGATTCATTCAACAAGGGCAATCAAAAAGATTATGATAACAGAAATGATTATGCCTATCAATACGACAAAACGAAAAGCAGTTACAATGAAAACAAAAATAGAAGTGGAGAACTTTTTTATTTTGACCCAAATATTCTAAAAGCCGATGGTTGGAGAAAGTTAGGATTAAAAGAAAAGACAATACAAACGATTCAGAATTATTTAAGCAAGGGAGGTAAATTCAGAAAGCCGGAAGATTTACAAAGGGTTTATGGCTTGCGGCAAAATGAGTATGAACGATTGGCGCCTTATATAAAAATTGAAGATATAGTTGCAAGAAAAAATTTTGAATCTCTTACTAAAACAAATAGTGAACTTCAACCAACAAAAAATATTACCTCGCGTTATTCCATTATTGATATAAACACTGCAGATACAACAGCCTTTATTTTATTGCCCGGTATAGGTAGTAAGCTGGCTGGAAGAATTGTAAACTTCAGAGATAAATTAGGCGGATTTTATTCGGTGGAGCAAGTTAAAGAAACTTTTGGTTTGCCCGATTCTACTTATCAGAAAATAAAGCAGTATCTAAAATTGGATAACCCATCAGTGAAAAAAATAAATATTAATACAGCAACTATTGAAGAGTTGAAAGCACATCCCTATATCAAATATGTTTTGGCAAACCCCATTGTTGCTTATCGTACTGAACATGGATTCTATTCTAAAGTAGAAGATGTGAAGAAAGTGATGGTGGTGACAGAGGAGATTTATAATAAGATTGTTAAGTATTTAATTGTTGAATAAAAGTTAAAAATTCAATTAATTTGATCTCATATTATCTCATTGTAGAATTTGAATATTTCGAATTAACTATATTAAAAAAAGAAATAAACTCTGTCACATCCTTATACTTTAAATCCTGAATTTCTATACTCATTTCCCTTTTGGGAGCTTTTATTTTATATGAATTTGAATATCTTTCCTTAAATATAAGTTTGGCTTTAATTAAACCAAGATTCATTGCGCTATCTAATTTCTTTGAGAATGGAAAATCAATTTTACGATGCTTCTTTAAAAAAAACAAATAGGTAGAATCATTATAAGATTCGTCCGGAACTTTTTGCGATAAATATATTTGTGTAATAATTCCATTTGCTGAATCGTTAGTTGAGCTAATTAACTCACTTTCCCTAACAACATCATAAAGATTTATAGAGCCAAATGCCTTTCTTTGAAGTAGCGAATCAACAGATAATTTTTTTCCAACGGTATCGTTAATTGAAGAAAACAAATATCCAGATTTCTCATTCGCCTTAAAAGCAAAATAAGTATATCTCAATTC
Organism: Bacteroidota bacterium; assembly: GCA_031423175.1. GTDB lineage: Bacteria > Bacteroidota > Bacteroidia > Chitinophagales > Chitinophagaceae > VBAR01. The sequence goes on along the minus strand of JANPEU010000429.1, from coordinate 5,825 downwards.
CTGAAATAAAATCTTCTCTTCATCTTCAATGCTATAATGATTGGGAAATTGATATAAAATAGAATTTTTATAATGAGTAACAACTATACTATCTCTGATATTAATCAAGCCTCCATCTAGCTGTACAACGGGTAAACTTAAAATCAGTAAAAAAATTTCGCCATCTTTTGTGCTATGCTTAATGGCAGAACAATTACAAAAAAATAAAAACCATATAACCAAGCACTTAATCCTAGTTATATGGTTTTTAAATAAATCAGTCATAAGGTTCATTTACATTAAAATTTTTCTGACATGAATAGGTTAAATCATAGTTTAATGGTGACCCTTTGAATAGTACGGAACAAGTTACCGAAAGTTGTGCATCAATAATAGCGTTATAGAGACCTAAAGTAGCATTCCAATATGGAATTGAATGTGATACGCTACCTCCAAGAATAACCCCAACTTTTGCACTACCCTGATGTGTTATTGATTGCCACTTCCATTGTGTACCTGGTGTTTGGCTTGTTGTTTTAACCTGTACACCATGCTCCCAACTATAAATATACCATCCAGTTCCTTTAACTAGCTTCCATTCCATTTTTTTTGTTCTTTCTTCAGCATTTTCGGCAAGAGTTATAATGCTTTTAGTTTCGTTTGATACAACAATACTATTAACAAAAGTCATTAAACCATCATATACTGACTGTGGGGCGCCACTACCGCCACCACCACCCTCACAATTTTGATTTCCACATTGTGTATATAAATAAATTTCACTCAAAATCTGACCTGTTTGAATATCGTATGTTTGTATATACCAATCTATACAAACACCGCATGGTACTTCGGCGAAAGAGGGTATTTCTGTACTTTTTTCATCACTTTTTGCCTCTAACTTCACTGAGTTTATTTCTAATATTCCATTTTTAAAGCTTTTCCCTTCAAGTAAGTTGTAATCCAAATCATATTTTAAAATTATGCCACTAAAAACAGGTTGAATTTTTGAAGTGGCAAGAAAAGATATAGCAATATTATTAAGAATTTCAGGGCTATTTAGACTTTCATCATTGAAATTATTTCGATTATGTAGACATAATTGCCTGAAATTATTTCCCCAATTGAATTCTCTTTTGTTAAAAGCAATTTAGAAACTGTGTTATTGTTCTTTTTTGTTTCAAATCCCAAAATCTTTACCTGCGTTACATAAATTCGCTTTTCAATATTAAATTTTGTACTCTCCCACTCCGGGGAATCATTTACTCTGCTTTTAATACTCCCACTTTGCTTTTGAAACCATGTTTTTAATTTCTCAGTCGATGCTACGGAACTAATTGGAGGCTTACTAAGATTTAATTCACGTTTGCATCCTGCAATACTTACAATGATAGCGATAGCAGGTAATATCGCATAAATTTTTTTTCTCATGTTTAAAAGTTTTATTTAGTTAATAATGTTTTTGAAATTCGAAATTAAAACCAAATATTATCCAAAAAAATACTCCTTTAGTGGTATTTTTCATAAAAAAATTTGTGTTAAATATTATTATTGGGACTGATTATCCATTTTTGAGTAATTTGAGAAAAATTAATATGAACCGACAAAAACTTTTGGCAAACCCCATTGTTGCTTATCGTACTGAACATAGATTCTATTCTAAAGTAGAAGATGTGAAGAAAGTGATGGCGGTAACAGAGGAGATTTATAATAAAATTTTCCCTTACCTAACTGTTTTGTAACTGATATTTCAATCCGCAATCACCACTACGTTTTATTTCTATTCTATTTTTACAAATTCTTAAAGTGCTGGACTTATTATTAGTTTTCTTCAATAAGAATGAATCAAAAGGTTACGCATGTAATAACAATTTTCGATACTTACTTCTTTTCTTTTAGCTAATGTTAAAATTCGTTTCATTCCAGATTTTGTACATTGCAAAACTAAATTAAATGACCATTAGAAATATTTAGTAAGCGTTACATTAGCTCAAAAGAAATAGCGAACGATGAACAGCGTTCCGATGTGTCGGGATAAACTGTCGCAGCTGAAGCTTTATAAAAGTCCGGGACTGTCGATTTAACAAAAAAATCCTCCATTTATATCCCATTAATTTTCGGGACGGAGGAGAAGAAAAAAATTATTTATGTCAAACGATTTACGTAAGCAACAGGCTCTCGAATATCATTCTAAAGGAAGGCCTGGAAAAATTGAAGTGGTTCCCACTAAAGAAGCAAAAACGCAAAGAGATTTATCGCTTGCCTATAGCCCCGGTGTAGCGGAACCTTGTCTTGAAATTGCAAATAATGTTGAAGATGTATATAAATACACGGCCAAAGGAAATTTGGTGGCTGTAATAAGTAATGGCACTGCTGTTTTAGGATTGGGAAATATAGGCCCCGAAGCAAGTAAACCGGTGATGGAAGGCAAAGGAGTGTTGTTCAAAATTTTTGCCGACATTGATGTGTTTGATATTGAAATAAATGAAAATGATCCGGTAAAGTTTGTACAGATTGTAAAAGCCCTGGAACCCACTTTCGGTGGTATAAATCTGGAAGATATAAAAGCTCCTGAGTGTTTCTACATAGAGCAGGAATTAAAAAAACTATTGCACATCCCAATCATGCATGATGACCAGCATGGCACTGCAATTATTTCGGCTGCTGCTTTACTGAATGCATTAGAAATACAAAAGAAAAAAATTGATAAAGTAAAAATAGTTGTGAATGGCGCAGGTGCAGCTGCTATTTCCTGCAGTCAACTATATGAATCATTGGGCGCAAAGCATGAAAACTTTTTGATGCTGGATCGTAAAGGTGTTTTGCATCATGGAAGAACGGACCTGGATGAAATGAAAAAATTGTTTGCGAATGGAAATAAAGATATGACACTGGCAGAAGCTATGAAAGATGCTGATGTGTTTATTGGATTAAGTTCGGGCAACTGTGTAACGGCCGATATGGTGAAAAGCATGGCAAAAAATCCGATTGTATTTGCAATGGCCAATCCAACACCAGAAATAAGTTATGAAGAAGCAACTGCTGCACGAAAAGATTTGATTATGGCAACGGGCAGAAGTGATTATCCTAATCAAGTAAATAATGTACTCGGGTTTCCATATATTTTTCGTGGTGCATTGGATGTACGAGCTACCGCTATTAATGAAGCAATGAAACTGGCTGCAGTGAAAGCATTGGCCGAACTTGCTAAAACTCCAGTACCTGACATTGTTAACATGGCTTACAATGAAACAACAATTTCATTTGGTCCCGATTATATAATTCCCAAACCACTTGATCCGCGTTTGCTTGCCACGGTTGCTCCTGCTGTGGCAAAAGCAGCAATGGAAAGTGGTGTAGCAAAACAACCAATTGAAAACTGGGATAATTATATTACCAGTTTGAATAAGCGTTTAGGATTAGACAACCAGGTGATGCGGGTTATTGGGAATAAAGCCCGACGTGATCCAAAACGTATTGTATTTGCAGAAGCTGACAATATCAAAATTCTAAAAGCAGCACAGATTGTTTTTGATGAAGGAATTGGTTATCCAATTTTATTGGGTGATGAAAAGAAAATAAAAAAGATGGCAGAAAATAACGGAATTGATATTGAAGGCTTGCCAATCCTTGATCCAAGAGATGAGACAACAGAAGAAAAAAGAAATCAATACGCAGAAATTTTTTTAGCAAAAAGAGGAAGAAGAGGATTCAATGCATATGAAGCTAAGAAAGTGATGCGTGACCGGAATCATTTTGGATGTATGATGGTAGAATGTGGTGATGCTGATGCAATGATTTCAGGATTGACTAAAAACTATCCGGATACGATTCGGCCTGCGTTGCATTGTATCGGTACTGAACCGGGAGTTAAAAAAATTGCAGGAATGTATTTGATGCTTGCAAAAAAAGGGCCGTTGTTTTTAGCAGATACAACTGTAAATTTTAATCCAACAGCCGAAGAATTAGCAGAGATAACTTTATTAACTGCGAAAGAAGTACGGAATTTCAATATCATTCCAAGAATTGCAATGCTTAGTTATTCCAACTTTGGAAGTAGCGATAGCCCCGAAGCAAAATTAGTAGCAAAAGCAAGAGACATTGTAAAAGGAAAAATGCCAACCTTACTGGTAGATGGAGAAATGCAGGCAAGTGTAGCCTTTAATAAAGAGTTGATGAAAGAAAATTATCCATTCAGCGAACTGGTGGATAAAGATGTAAATACATTAATTTTTCCAAACCTTGCGGCAGGAAATATTGCATACAACCTGATGAAAGAATTGGAAACTGCAGATGCAGTGGGTCCGATACTTTTAGGTTTAAAAAAACCAGTTCATATTTTACAACTTGGAAGCTCGGTTCGTAGTATTATTAATATGGCATTGATTGCAGTAGTGGATGCACAACTGAAAAGCAAAAATCCAACAGAAGAAATTGTAAAAAAATCAAGGTGGTGGAAACGATTTAAAAAAGTAAGCAAGGATATGTGATTGGTGAGTTATTGGGTCATATAGACAATTAGTCAATTGTAAATTTGAAATGAAGAAATATTCAATACTTAATATTCAGCACTCAAAACTAAAGTAGTTAAATATTGAATATTGATTATTGAATATTGTTTATTTTTTCGCCTCTTTGTATAATAAAAAATCCGCCTCCTTCCTGTATCTTGCAGCATAACCCATGGCTATATTTAAAGACATAGGACAGTACCTGCTCATGTTAAAAGGCATGTTTACCAAACCGGAAAACATGAAGATGTACTGGAAAGAATTTATGCATCAATGCGCCGATATTGGTATCGGTTCGTTGCCCATTGTGTGTATCATTTCTGTTTTTATGGGTGCAGTGTCCACGGTGCAAACAGCTTATCAATTAGTATCTCCACTTATTCCTCCAAGCACCATTGCACAAATAGTAAGAGATACAATGATTCTTGAATTTTCTCCAACCCTTATTTGTATCGTACTTGCCGGAGTTGTTGGTAGCAAGATTGCAAGTGAACTTGGCAACATGCGAATCAGTGAGCAGATAGACGCACTGGAAATAATGGGGGTGAATTCAAAGACCTATTTAATTATGCCAAAAATACTTTCAGCACTTGTTGTAGTACCGATGCTGGTTGTTATATCTGGTGCATTGGGTATCTGGGGCGGAAGATTAGCAGGTAGTAGTGGAAATATTATTTCACCAAGTACATTTGATAAAGGCCTGCTTGAATATTTTGTTCCATTCAATGTGACTTTTGCTTTGTATAAAGCATACACATTTGCTTTTATCATTTCAAGTATCCCTGCCTTCTTTGGCTATTATGTAAAAGGGGGTGCATTGGAAATTGGCAGGGCTAGTACAAAAGCAGTTGTCATCAGTTGCATCCTGGTTCTTTTAGCAGATTATTTATTAGCAGCCTTATTTCTGGGCGACACATAAAATATTTTTGAGCATTGATAGAAATAAAAAATATAAAAAAATCTTTTGGCGACACCACCGTTATCAACGATGTAAGTGCAACGATGAAAGCGGGTCAATGCAATCTTATCATCGGTGCAAGCGGTAGTGGTAAAACGGTATTGATGAAGTGTATCGTCGGTTTGTTTGAACCGGATTCAGGAAATGTTTTTTTTGGTGGCGAAAATTTTACCGCTATGAAAACAAATGAACGGACTGAAATTCGCAAACAGATTGGCATGTTGTTTCAGGGTTCTGCATTATTTGATAGCTTGACTGTTGAAGAAAATGTAATGTTTCCTTTGAGTATGTTCACGACCTGGAATTTTAAAAAGAAACTGGATCGGGTGAATGAAGTACTTGACAGAGTAAATTTAATAGATACCAATAAAAAATTT
>JANPEU010000428.1:0-6918 GCA_031423175.1 Bacteroidota bacterium | reverse complement strand
CGTTAACGTATTATCATACCTCTTTTTCTTCCATCCGCTTATAATATCAAATCCATCTTCCACAATCATCCTTCTCATTTCAGGTATTTCATCGGGGCTATCCTGCAGGTCGGCATCCATTGTCACCACCACATCGCCGGTAGCTGCTTTAAATCCTTCATTCAACCCGGCCGACTTACCATAGTTGCGCTGAAATTTTATTCCTTTTACATTATTATTTTTAGCACTTAAACTTTCAATCACTTCCCAGGAACCATCATTGCTTCCATCATCCACAAAAATAATTTCGTAACTGAATTTATTTTCATTCATTACTTTTTCAATCCATGCCGATAACTCCGGCAAAGATTCGGCTTCGTTAAATAGCGGTATGACGATTGAGAGATCCATTATTTGCTGTCTAATTTGTCTAATTGCTCAAGCGGATTGTAAGGCCTTTTCTTAGTTACAACTGCGCCGATTAAAGAACCGATTGCTCCAAAAATTGCATAGGCAAGTATAATTCCGCCAATAGTGAAAGCATAGAAGAATTTCCTTGTCATTTCAATTGCCTTATCGATATCTTCTTCTGAAAGTTTATTTTGTTTTTCCATTGATTGCCTTGCCGTATCAAATATTTTTTCTTTCATTTCAGGAAGAATCATAAATGATAAAAGAGTGCAGACTATGACAAGTAATGTCATAAAAGCAGTTGCTTTAAATCCATAGGAAAACAAATCTCCAAAACTTACCTGGTTATTATTTGCTTTTCCATATAATGAAATAAAAATAACAAGCCCTGCTATCATAATAACATAAGCAAACCAGCCTGCTGCACTCTGTTGTGAATCTATAATATATAATACTATGCTGTATATAATCAGAATTCCGGCAATTATTGCACCAGCGGCAAAATGATTTATTGGTTTTTTAGGTTCCATTATTTATGAGTTTAGTTTTACTTGTCCCTTATTTATAATACCAATCACTTTTCCTTTTATCTCTTTTCCAATAAAAGGAGTGTTCTTAGATTTTGATTTTATATTATTTTCAGTAAATATCCATTTTTTATCCGGAATAAAAAGTGTGAGGCAGGCTGTTTCGTTCTCATTAATCGTAACAGGATTCAAACCAAAAATTTTCCTTGGGTTAGCAGAAAATAATTCAACAGTTCTTTCAATTGATAATCCGTCAACTGCTGTATTAATAACTGCATAAGCTGTTTCCAAACCAATCATTCCATTAGCTGCATATTCAAACTCTACCACTTTGCTATCTTTTTCGTGGGGTAAATGGTGAGTGGCTATACAATCAACGGTGCCATCTTTAACGGCATTTATCAATGCATTTTTTTCTTCAACAGTTCTTAACGGCGGATTTACTTTCAGGTTTGAATCATACTCATTTAAATCATTATCAGAAAAAAATAAATGATACGGTGTAACGGAGCAAGTAACGGCTATACCACTTTCCTTACTTCTTTTTATATATTCTAACGATTTTTTTGTGGTAACTGCTGTAAAATGAATTTTCGATTCAGTATATCTTGCCAGTTTCAAATCTCTTGCAATCACCAATTCTTCTGCTAATGCAGGTTTACCCGGTAACCCTAATTGTGTGGAAGCAACTCCTTCGTTCATTAATCCATGTGGATTAATTCCGTTATCATCCGGTATCTGAATAATAGTTGAATCAATTGCTTTTACATAGAGTAATGCTTTTAAAAGCAGACCTGCTGATTGTACCGGATTTAATCCATCGCTGAAGGCAACAGCACCGCTTGAATGCATATCATACATTTCTGCCAACTCTTTTCCATCTGTATTTTTAGTTATTGCACCTATGGGATGTATTGTTACCGGAAGACTTTTACTTTTATGTGCGATGTATTCAACATTCGCCTTGTTGTGCAAAGCTGGCGTAGTATTCGGTATCACCAGCACATCTGTAAATCCACCAGCAGCTGCGGCGGCGGCACCTGTTTCCAATGTTTCTTTATGTTCCTTACCGGGATCATTAAAATGTGCAAACACATCCACCCATCCGGGAGATACAACAAGGTCTTCAATTGAAATTTCCTGATCTGCTTTTTTAGAAATTTTTTTGCCGATGGAAACAATAATACCATTCTCTATAAAAATGTCGGCAGTTTGCCCATTGAAAGGAGAGGAGGAGTCAGCAATCTTTGCTTGCTTAATGAGGATTTTCATTAAGGAGCGAAGATAAAGGTTGTTTTTTGAATTTTTGGGACCTGTAAAAAATAAAAAAATCATCTATCCATAGGAGTCTTGTCTTGCCAGTCCGCCAACGGCGGAGAGGCATCTCAAAGACATCGGGGGATGGAAAGTTTTTTATTTTTAAAGTGACTTGAATTATTATTACCTCAAGAGATTCCTTTTCCGCAGTTGGCGTACCCGGAATGACAACCCTCAAATTGAAAAGTATTTATATCATTGAATTCTTTGCAAACAACTAATAGAAAAATAATAATTCCATCGGAGATATGAAATATCAGGGTTTGAAGATTGATTTTAAAATTCAAACCGGGCAGTTCTAACTTTTTTATAAAATAAAAAAGAGGTTGCTTATTAAACAACCTCTATGTCGGGACGACTGGATTCGAACCAGCGACCACCAGACCCCCAGCCTGGTACGCTACCGGACTGCGCTACGTCCCGAATAATAAGGGGCGGTAAAAGTAGGATTTAATGAGTGAATTTCGAAACCGATTTCTTTATTTGTTCTTGATTGAATCAGTTGGCTTGCTGATTGAATCAATGGCTGATTTCTTATTTCTGTTGAGAATATTCTTTAAGATATTCTTAATTGGCTGAGCCGGTTTTTTTTGAGATGTGTCCGGTGGATTATTATTTGGAGCAATTGTAGTGTCCTTACCAAAAATTTGTTCTTTCAGTTTATCTTTTATTTTATCTTTTGCAAGTTCTTTTACTGACAGTAACGAGTCTTTTGCTTTCTGTTTGGCACTGTCAAGTTTTGCTTGTATAAAATCTTTGACCTGGTTTTCTAACTCTTTAATTGCATCACCAGCTACTTCTTTCAAATTGATTCCAATGGAAGGGTTACTGATACTGCCGGTCATCTTAATATTTAAATTAATCGTTTCGCTTGGTTTGATTGGTACGCCTTTGCTGATTGCCTGTGCAACCAGGTTATTGATAAGGTTATTTCCTTCTGTACCCATCATGCTCCTGGGTAGTTTCATTTGTATATTATAATCAATTGACTGATCAAAAGCATGAAATCCGCCAATCACCATTTCGATGCCTTCAATTTTTATAGTAAATGGTTTTACCAATACTCTTCCGTTTGCAAACTCAATATAATTTTTGATATCTTTTACACTGATTGATTTAAGCCGGTCTATATGTAAAACGGCGGCTAATTTTTCAAGCGGTGCAAATTTTTGCAAAACTCCTTTCAATAAAAGTAAGTTTCCTTTACCGCTCAGGCTTTTAAGGTCGGGCATCATATTGCCATTAAGATTACCCGTTAAAGAAAGTTCAGAACTAAGTTTACCCGCAAGAAATTTTCCAATCGGCATCAATGCCTGTATCGTATTATATGACAAAAATGCTTTTTGTACATCCATGTCTTTTATATCATAACTCAAACCGATGTCGGGTTCCTTTTTATTCAATTTAGTAGAATAAGAACCATTTACAACCGCATTTCCATCCAGTACTTCTGTCTTTATATTTTGCAAAATGATTTTCTCATCATTCATTACCAATGTACCATTCACATTATTGTAATCAACTTTATCATATTTTACTTTACCTACTGATGTTTTAATGGTAAGGTTTATATCGGCAGGTACTAAAAAAGGTTCGCTGGAAGTACTGGTAGTTGTGGTAGAGTCAGATGTTCCCATCCAGTCGTTCAGGTTCATTTTATCTGCATTCACATTCAGGTTGCCGGTTAATGGCGCCTCCTGCATAGCATAACCAACCAGGTTATTTAAAACTCCGGTTGCCGTAAAATTTGTACCGAGATAATTTCCACTCAGGTTACTAAGCGTTACATTTTTTTGATTGAACAGAAGCTGTGTGCCAGAAATATTAATTCCCGAAGGGTACTCGTTTGATTTATACTTTAGGTTAACAAGCCCGGCTGTTCCGCTCAATAAAATCTTGTCGTATTGTTTTTGATCAATAGCTGTTTTATTTCCTGCAAAATCAAGGTCCGCATTCAGTACACCACTGATACTTGTGCCGGGTTCTAATTTTGTAAATTGTTTAAGATGATCTAATGTAAACCGGCCTTTTGCATGACCGGAAAAATCAACTGAAGTAACAGGATTACGGAGTTGCAGTGAAAAATCAACAGGGTCGTTGCCTACTTCTATATGACCTGTGGAAATATTAATTATTGTATTGTCTGCTATGCCACCAGTATTTTCTAAAGTGGCTTTTATGTTCCCGTTTTTAATTGGCTGCGGAAAACTATTATCGGAATAGAAAAGATTTTTAATATCAAAAAAGCCGCCGGCAGTAAAAGATCCTGCCTTCTGTTGCAAGGCTTTCAATGGGCCATTTACAAAAGCATCTGCCCACACAAGTCCTGATAGTTTTGTTCCATCTTCGAGTTTAATAAATTTAGATAACTGCGATAAATCTATTTTTCCTTTCGCAGCAGCATCAATCAATTGAGTTGTTTCCGGATTTTTATAAATGAAACGAAAATCAAAAGGTTCATTATCCATTTCCAGGTGGCCTTTGGAAATATCAACAATGGCATTGTCAGGTTGTCCATCTGGATTACTTGCTTTTAACGACAACTGTATATTTTTTACCGGCTTGGGCAAATCAGGATATTGAAAAGATCCATCAGTAACTTCAAGATTGACATCATAGGCCGGCATTTGCTGCGGCGTGTAAGTACCTTTTACAAATCCATTAAAAATGGCTTTACCACTTGTTTTGATGGTTGAAAAATCTTTAGTGTACACGGCGGGAACCATTGATAAAATATTTTTGAAATCATTGGAAGGGGATTTGAATGTAAAATCCATTTTGAATGTACTGTCATTCAGCATCTGAACAAACCCTTCGGCAGCTAATTTTAAATTGTTTAAAACTATATCCTCTGATTTAAAAGTATAGGTGTTGGTTTTGTTATCTATTTTAATATCGGTTTCAATATCCGTTTTTGTATTAACGAGGTAAGGAATTCCATCCTGTGTCAAACTTGCGGACGCTGCGCTGGTAACTGTGGAAAGTGTAAATATATCAGCCGTAAGATCGCCGCTACCTGTATGGTTTAGGCCGTCAGCTTCTATGAAAGTGTTTGACTTTTCATCACGATACAGCAGGTAACCATTATTGATTTCATATTTTTTCAATTTCATTTTAAATGCAGAAGCTGATGTGTCAGTATCGCTGCCATCGCCACTTGCTTTTACAATATCCCAATTCATTTTGCCATCTTCAGTTACCAGTGCATGTATGCGGGCCGATTCAATGGTAAGTTCCGATACTTTTATATCTTTTCTTTTGAAAACGCTGAAGAGCCCTGCAGAAGCATCTATTTTTTTTGCAGCAATTAATGTATCACCTGCAAATTCATTTAAACCAACAATGGTTAAATCCTCAACAACAATTCCTGCTTTAGGGAAATGGCGAAACAAAGAAAGCTTCACATCAGAAAAATCAACTTTTGCATTCAGGCCTTTATTGATTTCTTTTTTTACCAATTCCTGTATTTGTTTTTTAAAAACTACAGGAATGATAAAAGCTAATGCAATCAGGACAATAAGGGTAATGCCTGCAATTTTTAATATTTTTTTCATTATAAGTTAGCTGGTTAGTGAACTTTCAGGCTGGAAGGCAAAAATAGAACCAAAGATTATAATGTAATGAATCTTACAAGTAAATGGAATCAGGATGTAAATATCGATGCGTTTGCCTGACAAACCCGGTAGAAAAGAATCAAATAAAGAACTCCGGATTTTCACCCAAAGAGACGAAGAACACAGAGATAGCAGACTGCTTTTTCCTGCCGCCCGGTCAGGCGGGGGTAGTTGGGGTAAAGAACTATAAGAATAGATACTGATATTATTTACGAAATTGCATAAACCTCTTAAGTTCCTGTGTCTGCCTCTACAAGTATTTATGCTGTAGTTTCTACACCGGAAGATCCCGGGCGGATGGAGTAAAAAATTTATCATTATGAAAAACAAAAGGCTTATTGGCATTGTGCTCACAGTAATGTTTCTATTGCTCATACCATTAATTGCAATGCAGTTCACAGATGAAGTGAACTGGAAACTTTCTGATTTTGTTGTCGCAGGGGTCCTGCTGCTTGGCACTGGTCTTCTATGTGAGTTTATAATTAGGAAGGTAAACAAAACCGGGTACCGAATCGCTATCATTGTAGTTATTCTGGCAGCGTTCCTCCTTATTTGGTTAGAACTTGCAGTCGGCATCTTCCGGACTCCGTTCGCAGGATCGTAAACAGTAAAACAATAAAAAACGCTGATACCGGAACATCGACAACTTCCTCCGTGTACTTTGTGTTGTATTCCTCCGTGTTCTCTATGGTTTTATTTTTTACCACTGAGAACACATAGATATTACAGAGAGATTACAGAGGTTATTCTGTTGTTGCTGCGAAGAACTTTGAAAGAAAGATACTGTTACTGAAACAGCAACCACTGTGTAATTGGCGTGATTCGTATCTCCCCGAATCGGAGCGACTTATTTTATTACGGAATCGAACCAAGTTGAGGGTTTTATAAAATTATGATTACTTTACTTAGAAAATTCTCCGATGTGCCAGAGAATTCCAGAAGGGTCATGCATAAAACATTCTCTGCCCCAATCTAATTCCCGGATTGGTATCAGTTTTACATTTTCATATTTAGTTGTCAGGTCTAAAACTAACAGTTCGTTCCAATAACGACCAACATCTTCTACTTCT